>CAYXFB010000050.1:0-19868 GCA_964464145.1 uncultured Christensenella sp. | reverse complement strand
GTGCGCCGTGAACGGCCCGCCATTCTTTAGGTGGGCGGCAATGTCATTATTTCGGCGTTGCCGTGATCGGCCGTTATTATGGCATTGCCGCCCACCGAAAGAATGGCGTCCACCACCTGGCCCACGCCGTTATCAACAGCCTCTACCGCCTTTTCCGCCGCCTCGAATATGCCGGTGTGACCCACCATATCGCAATTGGCGAAGTTGAGTATCATAACGTCATACTTCTGCGATTTTATGAGCTCCACAGCCTTTTCCGTTACCTCAGGCTCGCTCATCTGCGGCTGAAGGTCGTAAGTGGCCACCTTGGGTGAGGGGATCAGGTATCTGTCCTCGCCCTCGTTGGGCTGCTCCACGCCGCCGTTGAAGAAGAAGGTGACGTGCGCGTATTTTTCCGTTTCCGCTATGCGGAACTGCTTTTTGCCGTTGGCGCTGAGGTATTCGCCCAGCGTGTTGTTTAGCGTCTGCGGCTTGTAGGCTATGTGCACGTTTTTGAAATCCTTGTTGTACTGCGTCATAGTAACGTAATACAGCGGGAAATATTCGCGCGCAAAGCCTGTGAAACCCTCGTCTATGAAGGTCTGCGTTATCTCGCGCGCCCTGTCCGGACGGAAGTTGAAGAATATAACCGAGTCATGCGCCTTTATTTTGGCAACGGGCTCGCCACCCGCCGTTATAACGGTGGGCTTAACAAATTCGTCGTATTCCGCGCGCGCGTAGGAATCCGCCATTGCGGTCACGGCGCCTGCAGCATTCAGCCCCTCGCCCTTCACCATTGCGTTGTAGGCCTGCTCCACGCGCTCCCAGCGGTTGTCCCTGTCCATTGCGTAGTAACGACCCATAACGGTGGCTATCCTGCCCGCGCCGATCTCTTTTATCTTGGCTTCAAGCTGCTCTATAAAGCCCTTGCCGCTGTCCGGCGGAACGTCCCTGCCGTCCATGAGGCAGTGCACGAAGGTGCGGTTACCCACGCCCTGCTGCTTGGCCAGCTTTAAAAGCGCGTACAGGTGCTCTTGATGGCTGTGCACGCCGCCGTCCGATATAAGGCCTATGAGGTGAAGCGCGCTGTTGTGCTCCTTGGCGTTTTTGATAGCGTCCAAAAATTCCTGCTTGTCAAAAAAATCTCCGTCCGCTATGGATTTTGTGATGCGGGTAAGCTCTTGATACACCACGCGACCAGCGCCGATGTTCAGGTGTCCCACCTCCGAGTTGCCCATCTGGCCGTCCGGCAGACCCACCGCCATGCCCGAAGCGCCGATCGTGGTGTGAGGGTATTCGGCCATTAGGCGCTTTATGTTGGGGGTGCCCTCCGCCATTATGGCGTTGCCGTCCTTATGCTCCGTTATGCCGAAGCCGTCCATTATTATCAGTGCTGTAAAACTCATTAGAAATTAACCACCTTTGAAAAATCTTCGGCCTTGAGTGAAGCGCCGCCAATGAGGCCGCCGTCTATATCGCTCATTGCCATGAGTTCGGAAGCGTTTTTGGGATTCATGCTTCCGCCATACTGTATCCTTACCTCATCCGCGGCCGCGCCAAGCATTTCTTTTACGGCGGCGCGTATTTCTTTTATGGTATTGTTGGCGTCGTCATTGGTGGCAGTCTTGCCCGTGCCTATCGCCCAAACGGGTTCGTAGGCTATAACCACCTTGGTAACGTCGGCCGCGCTCACGTTTTTGAGAGCCAGCTTGGTCTGTTTTCTCACTATTTCGGCCGTTATGCCGTCCTCGCGCTCCTCCAGCACCTCGCCCACGCATACGATGGGCACCAGACCCGCCTCCAGTGCCTTGAGCGTCTTGAGGTTCACGGAAGCGTCCGTCTCCGCGTAATACTGGCGGCGCTCTGAATGGCCGAGTATAACGTACTGTACGCCAACGGCTTTGAGCATATCGGCGGAAACCTCGCCCGTGTATGCGCCGCTTTCATGATAGTCCATATTCTGCGCGCCAAGGCCTATGTTTGAGCCGGCAAGCGCCGCTTTTGCCGCCGTCAGGCAGGCGTAGGGCGGGCACACCACGACCTCAGCCGCAGCGTTTGCCACAAGGGGCTTTAGCTCGTTTATGAGCGCGGTTGCCTCATCCGGCGTTTTGTTCATCTTCCAGTTTCCTGCTATTATGGGTTTTCTGCTCATTTTATATATCTCCTCTTAAAATTATTTCATACAGTGTAATAAAGGGGTATATCTCAATACCCCTTTGTTTGATCTATTTTGTTACCTAACGGCTTATTTATCGTCCAGTGCCGCAACGCCGGGCAGCTCCTTGCCCTCCAGGAATTCCAGCGAAGCGCCGCCGCCCGTGGAAATGTGCGTCATCTTATCGGCATAGCCCAGCTTCTTCACTGCCGCCGCGCTGTCTCCGCCGCCTATTATTGTGATGGCGTCCGTGTTCGCCAGCGCATCGGCCACAGCCTTGGTACCCTCGGCGAACTCGGGTATCTCGGCCACGCCCATGGGGCCGTTCCATATAACGGTCTTGGCGTTTTTCACCTCGTCCGCGAATATCATGCGGGAGGCGGGCCCTATGTCAAGCGCCATGCTGTCCGCGGGGATCGCGTCCACCGGAACTATCTGTGTGGGTATGCCCGCCTTTAGCTCCTCCGCAACAACGAAGTCTGAGGGAAGCATCACCTTAACGCCCTTGCGCTTGGCCTGCTCCATAAGGTCGTTAGCGAGGTCGAGGCGCTCATTGTCCACCAATGATTTGCCCATTTCGTAGCCCTGCGCCTTTATGAAGGTGTTGGCCATGCCGCCGCCTATTATGAGGCAATCCACCTTTTGCAGCAGGTTTTCTATAACGGCTATCTTATCGGAAACCTTTGCGCCGCCCAGTATGGCTATGAAGGGACGCGCCGGATCGTCAAGCGCCTTGCCCATTATGGAAAGCTCTTTGCCAATGAGGAAACCCGCAACGGAGGGTTTGAGATATTCCGTAACGCCCGCCGTGGAAGCGTGCGCGCGGTGCGCCGTGCCGAAAGCATCGTTCACATACATTTCAGCGAGGCTGGCAAGCTGCTTCGAAAATTCGGGATCGTTTTTGGTCTCCTCTTTGTGGAAACGCAGGTTTTCAAGCAATACAACTTCGCCGTCCGCAATGGAATCCACAGCGGCCTGAGCGGCTTCGCCCACGCAATCGCTCGCGAAAACCACCTTGGTATCCAGTATCTCATCCAGGCGCTTCGCAACGGGAGCCAGCGAAAACTCGGCTTTCACCTCGCCCTTGGGGCGACCTAAGTGCGAGCAGAGTATAACCTTCGCGCCGCCGTCCAGCAGATATTTGATGGTGGGAAGAGCGGCCTGTATGCGCGTTTCGTCCGTTATTTCGCATTTGTCGTTAAGCGGTACGTTGAAATCCACACGCACCAGCACCTTTTTACCGGCTACATTAATGTCTTCGATAGTTTTTTTCATTTGAAATCTCCTTTGTTCCACTTATTAGGCAGATACTTTGTATCAAATTGCAACATATACTATTTTAATCAAACCCAGCGCAATAATCAACCTTTTTATGGAAGCCGCCGCGCCACTCTCTACAGCTCTCCGCGCACCACCACGGCGGATATGTTTGCCGAATGATCGGCAATACGCTCCATCATTGTTACCATGTCTGTGAAAACGGTGCTTCCGGCGGGCGTGCAATCGCCCTTCTTTAGCCGCTTTATGTGGTTTTTCTTTATTTTCATCTCCAGCGTGTCTATTTCGTTTTCTATTTCCATGGCGCGTTCCGCGCTGGCTATATCTCGCTCGCCCATTGCCTTGAGCGTGCAGTCCAGCGATTCGTTTATTTGCGTGCGCATGAATTCAAGCTCCTCGACCGCCTTTTTGCCCATCTTTATTTTACTGTCTATGCTGTGCATCGTTAGATCGGCTATGTTTTCGGCTATGTCCGATATGCGCTCTATGTTCATGAGCGCGTGCAGCATTTCCGTTATAACGCCCGTGTCGCCCTCGGGAACCTCTATGCCAGATACCTGAGTAAGCTCATGCGTTATTTCGCGATTGAGATAGTTCACCGTTTTTTCGGCATCGTATACTGAGCCGGCCAACTTTTCATCTTGATCTATAAAGCTGCGCACAGAGTCGTTGAAGTTCTGCGAAGCGATCTTCATCATGCGCTGGCACTCCTTTATGGCAAGGCCAACTATCATGGTGGGGCTGTCCGGCAGGGGATGAACGAGGAATTCCAGCTTGCGTCCCTCCGTTTTCTTGTCCTCCCCGCGTATGAAGAAGTAGGATATCTTCACAAGCACAAGCGGTATAAATATGAAAAGCGCTGTGGTGGTCACATTGAAGAATGTGTGGAAGTTGGCTATCTGCCGCACGGGATCGCCCGGAGACCAGGATTTCACCCAATCCACAATGGGGAAGATCTGCACCAGCAGCATGAATATCATTGCGCCTATTATATTGAAGAACAGCAGCGCCACGGCCGTGCGCTTGGCGGTTTTGGTGCCGCCCAGGCTGGCCAGTATCGCCGTTATACACGTTCCTATATTGAGGCCCAGCACCAAAAATACGGATGAATCCAGCCCCATTATGTTTTGCATGGCAAAGGCCTGCACTATACCCATCGTAGCCGAGGAGCTCTGTATTACGGCGGTCACGCCCGCACCAGTCAAAAGACCTATCCACGGGCTTTCGAAGGAGGCCAGCGCGTCTATGAAGGGTTGAAATTCGGTTAGCGGAGCCAAGGATTCGCTCATCACGTTCATGCCGAAGAACAGTATGCCCAGCCCGCCTATTATCTCGCCCAGCCTGCGGATGGAGCGTTTCTTTACGAAAAGCACTATGAGAACGCCCACAAAGAGTATGAGCGGCGCGATCTTAGTTATCTTAAAAGCTATTATCTGTCCGGTGATGGTGGTACCGATGTTTGCGCCCATGCCCACGTTTATGGCCTGGGCGAGCGTCATCAGCCCGGCGTTTACGAAGCCCACCACCATGACCGTCGTAGCGGATGAGCTCTGAATGACGGCGGTCACGCCCGCGCCCACGCCCACCGCGGCAAAACGGTTCTTAGTAAGCTTTTCAAGGCCGTTCCTCAGTTTGTCACCGGCCATTGCCTCCAGGCCGTCCGACATCATTTTCATGCCGAATAAAAATAATCCCAGTCCACCCAGCAATGCAGCAATGATCCAAAAATCCATAAAATTCCCCCGTGGTTGGTTTGCGGACACGCACAGCCTAAATTAGGCCGGGATATCCGTTTTGCCTGAGCGCCTCGTATACCGCGACGCAGGCCGCGTTTGAAAGATTCAAACAGCGCTGATCCGGCACCATTGGTATTCGGACGCACACCTCGCCCTTGTCGGTGGGCATTTTTTCCCTTAGCCCCTGTGTTTCGTTGCCAAACACCAAAAAACAGTCGCCGCCAAAATCCGCCTCCGCAAGCGTTTTGCTCGCCTTGGAAGAGAAATACCAAATCTCCGCCTCCGCGTTTTGAGAATAAAAATCTGCCATACTTTCATATATGCTCAGATCGAGGTAGGGCCAATAGTCCAGCCCGGCGCGCTTCACATGTTTTTCACTCAATGAAAAACCCATGGGCTTCACTATGTGCAAACGGCTGCCCGTAACAACGCAGGTTCTCGCAATGTTTCCCGTGTTTTGCGGTATTTCCGGCTCCACCAGCACAATGTTGAGCGGCATATCAAGCGGCTCCTCCCCTCTATCGAATTATCCCCAAAATATTATATTGTAAAAACTATGTGAAATCAATGTAAAATAATTGTTAAGAATTAATTTTACGTAGAAATATTTTGACCAACCGGTCTCGTTGGAAAATGATTACAAAAAAGCCGCCGTACAATACTGTGCGGCGGCTCGAGACTCACTCTATGCCCGTTACCGAAAAGCCAGCCTTTTCCACGGTGGCTCTCAGCAAGGCGTCCTTCACCTCGGAGGCCATATCTACGCAGGCTTTGCCCTGCTCATGGCTCACATCGGCGGAAACACCGTCTATTTTTTCCAGCAGGCGTTTGACCCTGCCGGAGCAGCCCTCGCAGGACATTCCTTCTATATGTATTGTCTTTTGCATAATACACCCTCACTTTCAATAGCGTTCAGCGCTTATTTAGATTATAAATCTTTCCGCGGCGGCTAAACAACATTTTTTTGACGTTCGAGTATATACTTTCCGCCTGAGGAACGGAGGCCGATTCTATATCGCGGTTGAAGGCGGGAGGCATATCGGTGCCGCAAAAGCGAAAAACAGGCGCCTTGAGCGAAAAGAACGCGTCGCTCTGGCAGACGGCGGCCGATATCTCCGCGCCCACGCCAAATTTCTGCACCGCCTCGTGAGATATGAAAAGCCGCCCGGTTTTTTTGACCGAATCCAGTATGCAGGGCATATCAAGAGGCCAAAGCGTGCGCAGGTCTATGACCTCGGCGTCTATACCGTCGCGCTCTAAAAGCAACGCGGCCTCCATACATTTTATGAGATTGTGCGAATAGCTCACTATGGTAACGTCGCTGCCGCCGCGCGCTACACGCGCCTTTGAAAGCGGAAGCGTATATTCACCGTCCGGCACGCTGCCCGAGGTATTGTAGCCCAGCTTGTGCTCTATGAAGATGACCGGCCCATCGCTTCGTATGGCCGATTTCAGCAGCCCCTTCGCGTCGTGCGGGGTGGAGGGAGCCACCACGGTAAGCCCGGGCACGTGGCAAAACCAGGCTTCCAAGCTTTGGCTGTGCTGTGCCGCCGCCTGTGTGCCGCAGCCGCCCGGCATGCGCACCACCAGCGGTATGCTGACCTGCCCGCCCGTCATGAAGCGCAGCTTCGCCGCCTGATTGGCAATAGCGTCCATGGCGTAGGCGGAAAAATCCGAAAACATTATTTCGGCAATCGGCCGCTGGCCGGACATTGCCGCGCCCACCGCCAGCCCCACCAGGCCGTTTTCGGCAATGGGCGTGTCTATTATACGCTCTGCGCCGAAGGTGTCTATAAGCCCCTGTGTAACGTTGAAGCAGCCGCCGAACACGCCTATATCCTCGCCGATCAGTATGACGTTTTCATCATTATACAGCTCTTCTCTGAGCGCCTCGTTGAGCGCCTCGCGCATTGTTTTCTCAGCCACGCAGCACACCTCCTCCCGAATACACGAGCGATCTTGCCTCCGCAAACGAGAGGGCGGGGGAGGAACGCGCGAACGCTACGGCGCGCTCTATTGTTTCGATCGCGCGGCGCTTCGCTTCGTCCATTTCGGCCTCGCTGACACCGCCCTCTGCCATGCGAACACGAAAGCGGGCGATGGGGCAGCGCGCCATCCATTCTTCCTCTTCCTCGCGCGTGCGGTAATTTCGCGTGTCGCTCTTGGAGTGGCCCAGCCAGCGGTAGGTCATAAGCTCCAGCAGCGAGGGGCCGCCGCCCGCTCTCGCCAGCTCGGCAGCCTCACGCGTCGCCTGCATAACGGCCGCTACATCGTTCCCGTCCACGCAAACGCCGGGCATGCCGTAGGCGGCCGCCCGCCCGGCCACGCTGCCGGTGCTGTTGTGGCGGCTGATGTGTGTGGACATACCGTATTGATTGTTTTCGCATACAAAAACAACGGGCAGCTTCCACAGCGCGGCCATGTTCAGCGCTTCGTGAAAGGCTCCGTTGTTTGCCGAGGCATCGCCGAAAAATGCGGCGATCACACGATTTTGTTTATCTTTTTTGAGAGAGAGCGCAATGCCCGCAGCTATGGGCAGCGAGGCGGCCATTATGCCGTTTGCGCCGTAATTGCCGGAGGCCGTGTCCACAATGTGGAGCGAACCGCCCAGGCCGCGGCAGCAGCCCGTTTCCCTGCCGAAGAGCTCCGCCATCATGGCGTTTGGGTCAGCGCCCTTTATAAGGCTTATTGCGTGGCCGCGGTGTGTGCTGAGCAACAGATCAGTTGTTTGAAGCGCGTATATCACCCCGGCAGCCGTGCCCTCCTGCCCCACGCTGAGGTGTGTGGTTCCGTATAGCTCGCCCGCTTTGAAAAGCCTCTCAAGCATCAGCTCAAACTGACGGGCGCAATACATATCATATAATATATCAAGTGATGTTTTTTTATCAGGAAACATCTTGGCTCCTTTTCTTGGGATATGAGACAAACGATCCATACAAAACATTGTTTGGATCGCAAGTTATTTTACTATAATATTGTTTGAAAGTCAAATAAACTAACAATTCTTCGCACGTGGATACTGCTCTGTAAAAGGGTTTTGCGGCAGGGGGTGGAAATGGAGTGAGCAGAGCGCCAAATATATTGTTAATATGGGCTGTAACTGTTTATATAATGTATATAGTTAAAATAAATTAAAAATAATTTATTTTTGCTGGAAGGATGGACAAAACAAGTTTTATGTGGTAAATTATGTATACAACGTGGGTAGACTTGAAGGCAAATAGGTGGGACTATTAATAATTAAATAATAGTATATAGCAAACTGAGAATGCCGTGAGTTTTTCACGGCATTTTCGGTTTCGCGGTTTTTTTGGCCAAAGCCGCAAACAAACCTGTGCACGAGCACATGCGTTTGGCCGACAGCGCGGTAAATAAGTAAAAACATACTGATTTACCGCGCTGTCATAATGAAAAAATTACCATCAAATTTTTATAAATTTACTGTTGACTTGTAAAATAAAATGCTATATAATCATTTCATAAAATAGATGTGCACGAACACACACTTTTTGACTGATTTCTAAGATAGTTTTAAACGATATAAGCAATAAACACGGCAGTGATAAAGATAAAAAATGCCTTTGCGAAAGGGATAGTTTGGTTTTACATTGGTTTTGTGGGCTGTTGTGTGTACGAGCACATATACTACTCAAACTGCACATACTATAAAAAACAGCAAATGGAGAAGTGAGAATGTCTAACAGTTATTTTATGGGATTGGACTATGGAACGCAGGGCGTAAGATGCGGTATTGCGGACGATAAAGGCAATCTTGTGGCACTCAGCGAGGAAAAATACAATACCGTATATCCGCAGCCGGGCTGGGCAGAGCAGCGCCCGAACGACTGGACGAATTGCACGAATATAGTGGTTGCGGCCTGTTTGGCAACCGCGGGGGAGGGCGTTTTTAAGCAGATAGAATCCATATCCGTATGCGCCACGGCCTCCACCGTCATTCCGGTGGACGCTAACGATATGCCCCTAACGGACGCCATACTCTGGATGGATGTGCGCGCGGTGGCACAGGCCATGAAAATAAACGACACCCGCCACGAGGTGCTCAAATTCTGCGGAAACGAAGAATCTGTAGAGTGGCTGGTGCCCAAAATGATGTGGATAAGGGACAACACGCCGCAGATATTCGATCGCGCAAAGCGCATAGTGGAGCAGCAGGACTATATAAACCATTTTCTCACGGGAGAGTGGTGCGCCTCGCTTTCGCAGGCCACCTGCAAATCCAATTACGTGGATGAGTACGGCGGCTTCAGCAAGGATTTCTTCCACGCAATAGGCTTCGACGAATTTTTCGATAAAGCGGTGCCCAACGTTGTGCGGCAGGGAGACCCGGTGGGTACGGTGCGGCGCGAAATAGCGGAAAAATATTGCCTGCGGCCGGACGTGAAGGTGTATCAGGGCTGCCTGGACGCCTACACGAACATGATAGGGCTGGGCGTATGCAAGCCGGGCGAAACCGGCATAGTGATGGGCAGCAGCTTCGTGCATCTGGCCGTCGTGGAAAAACCCATATTCGAGGACGGTATATGGGGGCCGTACAAGGACGCGCTGGTGCCGGGCAGCTACTGCCTGGAGGGCGGGCAGATATCCGCCGGTTCCATAACCAAATGGTTTTTGCGGGAGTTTGGCATAGGCGGCCAAAAGCCCTACGAGGTCATGGCGGAGGAGGCGGCCAACATACCCATAGGCAGCGACGGCCTTATAACGCTGGACTTTTTTCAGGGCAACCGCACGCCATATAAAGACCCGATGGCAAAGGGCGTTTTCTACGGGCTCACTTTGAGCCACACCCGTGCGCATATGTACCGCTCCATACTGGAGGGCATAGCCTTCGGCACGCGCAACGTGCTGGATACCATAGAAAACGGCATATCCGTTATAGAGCAGATACGCGGCTGCGGCGGCGTTATAAGAAACGAGCTGTGGCTCAAAATAATTGCCGACGTTACGGGCAAGCCCATAGTGATAACAGAGCATTCAAGCAACGCGGGCGTGCTGGGCTGCGCGGTGACGGCGGCTGTGGGAAGCGGCGCTTTCCCGGATTTCCAAAGCGCCTGCGACAGCATGGTAAAGGTGACAAAGGTGGTGGAGCCTTCCGCGGACGCGAACCGCCAATATTCCAAGTCTTATCAAAAATACCTTGCGATATACGAATATCTCAAGCTCATGATGAGAAGCTAACATAGGGAATCAGACAGGAGGAAGATATGCCGGATGTAATACTTGAAATGAAGCATATTTGCAAGAGCTTCCCGGGTGTAAAAGCGCTGGATGACGTAGATTTTTCAGTGGAGCGCGGCGAGGTGCACTGCCTCATAGGCGCGAACGGCGCGGGTAAATCCACACTCATGAAAATACTTTCGGGCGCTTACGCCAAGGACAGCGGCGAAATAATTTTCGACGGTATCAATATAAAGGAAGCAAACCCGCTGCTCACCAAAAAGAGCGGTATCTCCGTTATATATCAGGAGCTGTCGCTTGTAAACGAGCTTACGGTCACCGAAAATATACTGATAAACAACATGCCCAAGAAGATGGGCGGCATAGATTGGAAGGCTTCGCAAAAGCTGGCGCAGGAATATATAGACAAGCTGGGCATAAATATTTCGCCAAACGCTTATGCGGGCGATCTCAGTATAGGATCAAGGCAACTGGTGGAGCTTATGAAGTGCCTTGCCTCCAATTCCAAGCTGATAGTAATGGACGAGCCGTCCGCAACGCTCTCTCGAGACGAGTTCAACACGCTGCTGCGCATAATAGCAGATCTGAAATCTCAGGGAATGACTATTATATACATATCGCACAGGCTGGACGAGCTTTTCCAGGTGGGCGACAGGGTGAGCGTGCTCAAGGACGGCAAAAACGTTGTAACGGAGCGGCTGGCGGACATAAACGTGGATAAGCTGGTGGAATACATGATCGGTTACAAAATGACCGCAAACATGTTTCAGACCACCGAAACGGCGGCCGCGGCCAGCGATTATATACTGGAAGCCAAAAATTTCACAAACAAAAAGCTGGAAAATGTATCGCTCAATCTGCGCGAGAACGAGATCGTCGGGCTGTACGGCCTGGTGGGTTCGGGCAGAACGGAATTTTTGCGCGCGATATACGGAGTGGATAAGCTCACCGAGGGCGAGCTATATGTGGACAAGCAGAAAAGAATGCCCAAAAGCGCGCGGGATTCCATCAAAAACGGAATAGGCATGCTGCCGGAGAACCGCAAGATGCAGGGCTTGGTGCTGGGGCTGCCCGTTTGGCAAAACATATGCATGGTGGCAATAAAGAAATTCCGTGGCAAGCTGGGGCTGGATTATAAAAAGATAAGCGATGAATGCAAGGGGTACATAAAGGATCTGGATATAAAAACGCCCAGCGAAAAAACTCCCACCGTATCGCTTTCGGGAGGCAATCAGCAAAAAATAATACTGGCCAAATGGCTCATGCAAAACTCTAAGATACTGCTGGTGGACGAGCCTACGCAGGGCATAGACGTGAAGGCCAAGAACGAGATATACAAAATACTCAGAAACGCCGCGGAGCAGGGGCACGGCATAGTGATAGCCTCCAGCGAGCTCGAGGAGCTCATAAGCGTGTGCGACAGGATAATGGTGATGTTCCACGGAAAGATAGTGGGCGAGTTCAACAAAAACGAGATTCAGGAATCTATCATATTGCAATATGCGGTTGCGGGGAGGTAATCATTTTATGGAGAGCTTAAAGAGTAAGTCCTATGTGGAGATATTAAAAAAATACAGCGTGCTGATATTGCTGGTGGTGTTCATTATCATTGCGTCTATAGTATCAAAGAGCTTTTTCACGCTGTCGAACTTTTTCAACCTGCTGCAATCATACGCGGCGCCCGGAATCATTGCCATCGGCATGACCTACACTATACTTTCCAGCGGTACCGACCTTTCGGTAGGTTCGGTAGCGGCGCTGGCGGGAATGACATCCGCGCTTATGCTGTCGCTCGGGGCGCCCGTGGCGGTGGCCGTTGTTGTGGGCGTGGGTGTGGGTGCGCTGCTGGGAACAGTTACCGGCCTCATAATCACCTTCTTCAATCTGGCACCCTTCATTGTTTCGCTGGCCACAATGGTTTCGGCGAGGGGGCTTGCGTTGCTTACTACGGATGGTAAGGTCATATCCGGTCTGGCCAAGATGGTGGGCGGCGAAGAATTTTGCTTCCTGGGCGGCGGTTCATTCCCGGTAGGAGACCTAAAGCTTCCCTTTGCCGGTATAACATGGATACTTGTTACTATAGTTGCGGCCTATGTGCTGCGGTATACGGTTTTTGGGCGCGGGCTGTACGCGATAGGCGGCAACCGCGAGGCGGCTATGCTCTCAGGCGTGCGCGTGAAGCTTTTCAGCACACTTGCCTGGACGATCTCGGGTATGACGGCGGCTTACGCGGGCATAATGCTCACCGCGTGGCTCACCGTTGCGCAGCCCACGCTGGCTCAGGGCTTCGAGCTTGACGCCATAGCGGCCACCGTAATAGGCGGAACGTCCATGCTGGGCGGGCGCGGCGGAGTGTTCGGCACGCTTGCGGGCGTGTTCATACTGGCCATTATAACAAACCTGTTCAATCTTATGGGCTTGCCATCATATTATCAGCAGATATTCAAGGGCGTTATAATCGTTGGCGCGCTACTGCTGAACCGCGTGGTCGCGCGAGACGATAATTGATACTAATTTGCGCCAATATTAGAGGCGTAATGAATAATATATTGGAGGAAAGTTAAATGAAAAAAACACTATTGATTGCTCTTGCTCTGGTTTTCGTTGTTTCCATGGCGCTTGCAGGCTGCTCTGCGCCCGCTCCGGCTGCGGAATCTCCCGCTGCTCCGGCTGCCACCGAGGCACCCGCTTCCGAGGCTCCGGCCGCGCCCGCGTCTGAGGCACCCGCTGCCGCGCCCGCTTCCGAAGCGCCGGCTGCCGCTGGAGACATCGTTATAGGCTTCTCTCAGTGCACGATGGCATCTCCCTTCTATGTATCTCACGTAGACGCCGCCAAGGCGGAGGCTGAGGCACAGGGCGTAGAGCTGGTTGTTGCCGACGCGAACGAGGATGTTACGAAGCAGAATCAGGACATACTGGATATGCTGGAAAAGGGCGTAAGCGTGCTCATACTGAACGCGGTTGACCCGGACGGCGTTGCCCCCTCCCTCGCAAAATGCGCTGAAAAAGGCGTGCCGATCATAACGGTTGACAGGTTCGTAAACGGCGATGTTGACGTTATAGTAGGCCGCGACAATGAGGTTATGGGTCAGGCTGTCGGCGATGCCATAGTTGCTGCTATGGGCGGCAAAGGCAAGGCCACAGGCAAAATACTGGAAGTTATGGGCAGCGGCGGCGACCGTGTGCAGGAGGCCCGCTCCAAGGGATTCCACAACGCGGTTGACGCGGAACCCGGGCTTGAGATAGTGCAAACCCCCTATTGCGACTATGTTCGCTCCAAGGCTGCCACGGCTACTCAGGATATAATCCAGAACAACAGCGATATAGCTATGATATACGGCCACAACGACGATATGGCTCTGGGCGCGCTACAGGTTTGCGAAGACGCAGGCATGAAGGTTCAGTGCTCCGGCGTTGACGGACTCATGGAAGCCGTTGAAGCTATAAAGGACGGCCGCTATCTGGCCACATCCGCAAACGATCCCTTCGCCTTCGGCAGACTGGCCGTTCAGCTGGCCGTGAAGATGGCTAAGGGCGAGACGGTAGAGGCTTATGAGGATGCCGGTACATTCCTGATAGACTCTTCCAACGTTGATACATACTTCAATCCGGACATAGCTTTCGCCACACAGGCATAAGCTGCATAGCAAAAAGAGAGGCCGGGGAATCCCCCGGCTTCTTTTTTGTTGCCATGCTTCCCGCAAAAATACATTGACTAAAAATAAACAATGATATATCATATACATGTGTGCTCGAACACACATGTTTTTTTATATGAAAATCAACAACCCCGCCGCAAGCAGCGGGGTATGTTGGATACAAAATGTAGAACTTGTAGGTCAATATGCGCCCCAAGGGGCGGAGTATTGACCCTGATGTGTAATAAATCGTTGGGGTGATATATGCCTAAGGCTACTATAAAAATGATAGCGGAGCGCGCCGGTGTGTCGCGTGGCACGGTGGACAGGGTGCTGAACAACCGCCCCTATGTCAGAAAGGACATAGCGGAGCGGGTGTTGCAGGTGATAGAGGAGCTGAACTACACGCCCAACGCCGCCGCCAAGGCGCTGAAATCCAAGAAAAACGTGCGCATAGCCGTGATAATGCCGCCGCGCAAAAACAAGCTTTTCGAGGGCATGGCGCTTGGTGTGCTGAACGCGCAGCGAGAATATGAGGCCTTTGGCGTTTCGGTGGAGCTGCTTGAGATGAAGGAGGACAGCATAGAGGAGCAGGTTCGTCTGCTGGAGGTGGTGGAGGCGGGCGGCTATGAGGGCGTGGCCGTGGCTCCGCTGGACGCGATATCCGTAAAGCGCGCCGTTAAGCGCATAATAGCGGACGGAATACCCCTTTCCACCTTCCTGTCCGACATACGCGGGGTGGATAGGCTGTGCTTTGTGGGCCCGGATAACCGCGCCTGCGGCAGGGTGGCGGCACAGCTGATGGACACCTGTGTAAGCGAAGGAAGCGTGCTTATAGCCATTGGTAAGCGGAACATATCCGCAAATGTAATGCGCGCGGAAAATTTCAAAAAGCACATGGCCAAGCTGAACCCAAGCATTGTGGTGGAGGAGGATTTTGAGACCTTCGAGAGCGACGAAATGGCGTATAAGCTGTGCTGGGATATGTTTGGCAGGTTTCCGAACACGGCGGGTATATTCGTTATAGGCGAGGGGCTGGACGGCATATGTAAATTTCTGCGCGAAACGGGCAGGGCGGGCTGTGTGAAGGTGGTTTGCACCGATTTCATAGGCAACACGGCAAAGCTTATGAAGGAGGGAACGGTGAAGTTCGCCATAGGCCAGCAGCCCTTTGTGCAGGGTTATTACCCCGCGAAGATATTGGCGGAGCACCTCATAAACGGAGTTAAGCTCAAAAGACACCACATATACACGCACATAAACATTGAAACGAGCGAAACTATAGATTATCTGTCCATGGTTGAAAACGATCTTTTGGCGCTGAGCATAAAGTAGGCGCGTAAGGAGGCAATATGATCAAAACGGAGCTGGCAAAAAAGACACAGAGCGGGGACATATACTGGTACCGCTTCCAAAACAAAAACGGGCTTTCCATGACGGTGACAAATTACGGGGCGACCATAACCTCCATAAAAGCACCGGACAGGGAGGGCAAAATGGCGGACGTGGTGCTGGGCTATGACGACATAGAGCCATACATCGCGGGCACGCCCTTCTTCGGCTGCACGGCCGGACGCTACGCAAACCGCATAGGCGGCGCGAAATTTTCGCTTGACGGTGTAGAATACGCTCTTACGCCCAACGAAAACGGCAATCAGCTGCACGGCGGCGCGCAGGGCTTCGACAAGAGGGTATGGCGGGGCGAGGTTTCGGGCGACGCGCTCACGCTGACCTATGTGAGCGAGGACGGCGAGGAGGGCTACCCCGGAAAGCTTACCACGAGGGTGACTTTTAGGCTGACGGAAAACAACGCCGTGGATATAAGCTACGAGGCGGAGACGGACGCGCCCACCGTGCTGAACCTCACCAATCACAGCTATTTCAACCTTGCGGGCGGCGGCGATATACTTTCGCACGAGCTGACGCTGGCGGCGGACAGTTTTGCCCCCACGGACGAGCTGCTGATACCCACGGGCGAGATACGCGGCGTGGAGGGCAGCCCGATGGATTTTCGCGCTCCGCGTAAAATTGGCGAGCGCGTAAACGAAACGGACTATGACGCCATAAAGATATGCGGCGGTTATGACAACAACTATATTTTGAACGGCAGCGGTATGCGCAGCTTTGCCACGCTGTATGACCAAGCCTCGGGCAGGCTGATGGAGGCGCAGACCGACCAGCCCGCCGTGCAGCTTTATACCGGGCAGAGCATAGCGGAGGGAACCCCATCGCGGGACGGCGGCGGCTACGCGCCTTTTTCGGGCGTGTGCCTAGAAACGCAGATTTTCCCGGATACGCCCAACCATCCGGAGTTCGGCAGCGCGGTGCTGCGGCCGGGCGAGAGGTATACGCACCGCACGAGCTATACTTTTTTGGTGAGATAAGAGGACGAAAAGACTGCCGCGCAGCAGGTTTCGCGGCAGTCTTTTACTAAAACTTGACCGCTTTGGGGCAAAACGCTTGTTTTATGTTTGGCTATGAGATAGAATAGAAATGAAATATCTAAAGTAAACTTAGCGGAGCAGTAGGGAATGTTTTTGGGGTGTGCCCGATAGTTTTTTTAGTGGTTTAACGTTTGATTTAGCCGTAAAAAACACCTTCGATATTCATATATCAATAGCATCATCGTTTACATGTTGGATAAATTTTATCGAATTCTATTGTTGTACGTAGATATTGATATAAACGACTTGAAGGGGTACCGTATGAAGGTGGGCAATACTAAACGGGTGGGCAGGTTTATTGCGGTTTTTGCCGTTTGCATGGCGTTCTTTGCCGTACTGACGTATTTTTATATAGGAAATAAAAGCCAGATGGAGCGTTCGCAAATGGAGCAGCTCACCACGATCAAATCCGTCAAAGTTAAGGACGTAATAACAAAGCTGCTGTATAAAACGCAGACGCTTTCCGCGCTGGTGATACAAAACGACGGAGATATAAAAGATTTTGACAGGGTGGCGGCCACGCTGGTGGATGACCCGGCCATAAAAAACGTTATACTTGCGCCAGACGGGGTGGTTTCGGACGTGTATCCGCTGGAAGGCAACGAAAACGTTGTGGGGCTGGATTATTTTTCCGATGGCGCGGGAAACTCTGAGGCGGTGCTGGCAAGGCAAACGGAGCAGCTTGTGCTGGGCGGCCCGTTCGAGCTGGTGCAGGGAGGTCAGGCGCTGGTGGGGCGGCTGCCCATATTCACGCAGAAAGACGGCGAAAGAAGCTTTTGGGGCATAGTTTCGGTCACGCTAAATTATCCGCAGGTGCTGGACGGCGCGGAGCTGAGTATGCTGGAGCGAGATGGTTTTGCCTTCGAAATATGGCGCATAAGCCCCGAAACCAAGGAAAAGCAGATAATAGCAAGCAGCGATTACGATTACAACCAAAACACGCAGTATGTAGAGCAGCCGATGGACATATTGAACGCGGAGTGGTATTTTAAGCTGTCGCCCATAAGAGAGTGGTACGAATACCCCGAAACGTGGATATTGATGCTGCTGGGGCTGGTGACAAGCTGGTTTGTGGCCTTCCTGTTTTTGCACAATTATGAGCTGAAACGCGTGAAAGCGGAGCTAGAGGAGCTCACATATATGGACCCGCTGACCGGCGTGCTCAATAGGCGGGGCATTTTTAAACGCATTTGCGAATACATAAGCGCGGGTCAAGAATTTGTGCTTTGCTATATGGATATGAACGGTTTCAAGGAAATAAACGATACGCACGGGCACGCGGCGGGCGATGAAATCTTGAAAAAGTTTGCGCAGATAGTGGACGGACGGCTGGGGCCGAAGAATGTTTTCGGGCGGATCGGCGGCGACGAATTTGTGCTTGTGTTTAAGGCGCCCGTGGATGACGCGGAGGTGGAAAAGTTTTTTGCTACGCTGAACAAAAAGCTGGAACGCTGCATCAAGCTGGACGGCGAGGAAGCGATGAGCATATATTTCAGCTTTGGCAAGGCGGCATTCCCGGGTGACGCGCAAAATCTGGATGACCTCATAAGCTTTGCGGACGGCGAAATGTATAAGGAAAAGCTAAAAACAAAAGGCGAAAAACAGGATTGACGAAAAAGTAAAAAGAATCCCGCGAGTCGGGATTTTTTTATGTTGACATATATCGGTAATCTATATATAATCACATGTATAGATTACCGATATATGGAGGTGAAAGCCATGATGGATAAGAGCATAATTGCGGGCAGCGCGAAAATACTTGTGCTGAAACTGCTGCAAAGCGGGGATATGTACGGCTATCAGATGATAGAGGAGCTGCGGAGGCAGTCCAAAAATGTTTTTGAGCTCAAGGCGGGAACGCTGTATCCGCTGCTGCACAGCCTGGAGCAGGCGGGCGCGGTGGAGACATACGAGCAGGAGGCGGCGGGCCGCACGAGAAAATATTATCATCTTACGAGCACGGGCGAAAAGCTGCTTCAAGAAAAGAGCGAAGAGTGGGGCAAATACGCGGGTGCGATGAAGGATATATTGGGAGGGGCAAACTATGCGGCAGTATGAAAGTTTTTCCGAATATACGGACGAGGTATGCGCGCAGGTGCGCCTAAAGCAGGCGCGGCCTGAGATAACGGCGGAGCTTACGGCTCACATGGAGGAGCAGGCGCAGGCCTACGAGGCCGAGGGTATACCGCAAAGTGAAGCGATGCGCAAGGCCATTGCGGACATGGGCGATCCGGTGATAACGGGCGGTCAGCTGGACGCGACGCATAGGCCGAAGGCGGATAAAAAATTGCTTTTGTTTGCGGGGCTTATGATAGCTGTGGCGGTGGTTATGCAGCTTGTGATAACGCGGGCAACGAATTATTACATAGGGCTTGCTGTGGGCGTAGGCGTGTGTATTGCGATGTATTATTTTGATTATACGCTTATATCTAGGCTTTGCTGGCTTTGGTATACGTGCGTGGTTGGGTTTATTGCGTTTTATTTTCTATACAGCAATAGCGGCTTTTTTAGCTTCAATAATACGATAAACTGGGTGGGTTATGCAGCTTTTTTACTCATTGTACCTGCCTATTGTGGTGTGTTATATAGTATGCGGAATAAGGGGTATACCGGCATATTCATATGTTGCGCAGCGTTGCTGCTACCAGTATTGCTGATTTTCTGTATACCGTTTTTTGGCGTTGCTATTAGTGTAGGGATTTGCTGTTTTACGATTTTATTTTGGTTGATTGCGAAGGATTGGTTTGGAGATGGAATAAAGCGCATTATGGTGACAGCTATATTGTCTATCATTGCTTTGGTATTGCTGATTGCGGTGTTTACGGTTATTGCTAACAGAAATAGTGATGCATATAATATGTTTCGTGATGAAATGGCACAAGGCATACGAGGGGTACAGTTTTTAGGGCATAGCACAAGTATAGATGGAGAATTCTTAGATAATTTTATGTCTTCTTTTAACACGGAATTTACATTATTTAACATAGCTGTAAGGTGGGGAATAATGCCCGCTATACTGATAATAATAGCAGTGGCTGTGTTCACGGTGATTATGTTTCGCATATCACGACAACAAAAAAACAGCTTCGCAAGAATTTTAACTTTCGGGTGCGCATTGATTTATGCGCTGCAAAATATAGGCTTCATAATATTGAACATAAGCGGTTTTTACTTATTCAGTTTTTATCCGTTTTTATATTCTACCAGCAGCATGGCTATAGTAAACATGGCGATCCTAGGCCTATTCCTATCAGCCTGTAAATGGAACGGCATAGTATCGGAAAAAACGCTGTTCGCCAAGCGGCAGCGAGTGAAAACCTAAAGCCCCATGCACTTCAATTCTGCATTCTGCATTGAAAATTCTGCATTGAAAAAAGCGCCGCAAGGCGCCTTTTTTCGATTTTTGCCCGTCGTCCGTTTTTTGAAAATTCGGACGATTTAC
>CAYXFB010000049.1:0-20449 GCA_964464145.1 uncultured Christensenella sp. | reverse complement strand
GTTTTGCATTATTATCTCCTTCATCCTTCACACTTAATATATTTCAATATATTATTTATTACACGCTTTTTCCAAAGCGCCAAAAACAAACAAATATAGAGCGGGAAAACCCGCTCTACATGGAATTACTTTCTCAAATGCAAGCTCTCTATAAGCGTTCTGTAGCGTTCTATGTCCTTTTCGCGCAAATAGTTCAAAAGACCTCTTCTTTTACCAACCATTTTCAAAAGGCCGCGCCTTGAGTGCGAATCCTTCTTGTTTATTTTGAGATGCTCGTTCAGATGGTTTATTCTGAATGTCAGCAGTGCCACCTGCACCTCGGGAGAGCCCGTATCGCCCTCTTTTTGAGCGTACTTTTGTATTATTTCCGTCTTTGTTGCCTTGTCCATCATTTAGATCCTCCATATTTTTTTCATACCATTGCACTATGTCCGCGTCGGAGTTGTCGACAAACAGAGCGCACGGTTCGGTTTTTTGCGGCATCACCGCGCATATTTAGATATTGTATCATACGCTCTTCCAAATGTAAACAGCTAATACAGCCCTTTTTGCGGTCGCCGCTATACGCAGAGCACCCTGCGCGCGGCCTCGCTGTCTTTTGCTATCTGCGCCCGCAGCTGCTCCACATCCGCAAACTTCACCTCGTCGCGCAGCTTTTCTGCGAAGCACACTCGCATATCGCTGCCGTAAAGATCGCCGCTGTAATCCAGCAAAAATGTCTCCACGTTGGCCGTATCGTCCGCCTTCACCGTGGGCTTTGTGCCCACGTTCGTCACCGCCGGATAGGCCGTGCCGCCAATCAGCGCGCGCGTAGCGTACACGCCGTAGCTGGGCAGCAGCTTATCTGTGGATATATTGGCCGTGGGAAAGCCTATGGAGCTGCCTATGCGCCTGCCCGCTTCTATTTTACCGTCTATAAAATACTCCCGCGTCAGCATCCGCGCCGCGCCGCGCATATCCCCCGCCGAGATAAGCGCGCGTATGGCGCTGCTTGAGACCTTGCCGCCGTCCATCTGCACCTCGGGCATTATGCTAAAGCCGAAGCCTCGCTCCCTGCCCAGCCGCTCTATCATGGCCGTATCGCCCGCCGCGCCCTTTCCGAAGCGAAAATCGAAGCCCACCGTTATATGCGCCATGTTCATATCGGAAAGCAGCGATAGTATGAATCCCTCGGGCGATCGGGCGGAAAACTCCGCGCTGAATTGGCGCTGGAAATAATAATCCACGCCCAGCTCACTCGCTATAGACTGCTTTTCTTCATGCGTATAGATAAGATCGGAAGCACTTGGCTTCATATCGAAGGTATATATGGCGCTCTTTAGCCCGCTGCGCTTTATGTCTCGCACCAGCTCCAGATGTCCGGCGTGGAAGCCGTCAAACAGACCCACGGCCACGGCCGTTTTTTCATTTATAGGCAGATCGTTTTCATGTAATACTATCATATATTCAACTTCACAAGCATTTTAAGCATATTTTCCCTGCGCGCCCCCACGCCCATAAAGACGCCGTTGCAATAAACGCGCACATTCCCTTCGGGCACATCCAAGCGCACCCTGTCAAGGTCTATAGCCGCGCCCGAATCAACTATGGGAAAGATGTGACCGGGCAGCCGCACCTCGTCCATGAAGGAAAGCGCGTCCTCGGGCGATAGCATGGCGTCGGCCAACACTTTTTCGTTCTGCAATTCGTCCAGCGTATAGGCACCCTCCAGCGTAAAGCCGCCGCTTTTGCTCCTCAATAAAAAAGAGGTGTAGGCGCAGCTTTTAAGCTCTGCCGCCATATCGGCCAGAAGCGTACGTATATAGGTGCCCTTGGAGCAGTTTATTTTAAACAAAAAACGCTCCCCGCAAGCTTCCAGCAGCTCTATTCCGTAAACCGTGACTCTGCGCGGCGGCTTTTGCACGCTCACGCCCGCGCGCGCCAGCTTGTAAAGCGGCTGCCCGTTCTGCTTCACCGCGGAATACATGGGCGCGTATTGCTCTATCTCCCCGCAAAACCCGGGGATCACCGCCTCTATCTCCGCGCGGCTCACGCTTCTGCCACCCGTTTGTACCACGCTGCCGTAGCTGTCCAGCGTATCGGTAGCCAGTCCGAAGGTGGCCTCGGCGATATATTCCTTGTCGCCGCTCATAATGTAGTCCGCAATGCGCGTCGCCCGTCCAACGCATATGGGCAGCACACCCGCCGCGCCCGGATCGAGCGTGCCCGTGTGACCCACTTTTTTCACGCCCAGCAGCCTGCGCAGCGCGCCCACCGCCTGGCCGGAGCTCATGGAGGGCGGCTTGAGCACATTCAGCACGCCGTTCACTACAGCACTTCCTCCGCCGTCATAACAACGGTCTGCAGCACATCGTTTATATCGCCGCGCAGCATAAAGCCCGCCGCGCGCACATGCCCGCCCCCGTCAAAGCGGGAGGCCAGCGCCGAAACGTCCACCCCGCCCTTGGAGCGCAGGCTTATTTTATAGGTATCCTTCTTTATTTCACGCACGAAAACGGCCAGCTCCACGCTGTCTATATCGCGCGCATAATTTATGAGCGCCTCGCAATCATCCACCCTGGCGCCCAGTGAAGTTATATCGTCCAACGTGATTATGGACATTGCCATCCTGCCGTCTATGTGCAACCTCAATTTTTCTATGAAACGGCTTATCAGCTTGGTCGCGCCCAGTGTGCGGTTGTTGTATATCCTGCCCGCTATGCGGCTGATATCCAGCCCTGCGTCCACCAGCTCAGAGCATGTATGCAGCGTCTTTGGCGTGGTGTTCTGGTACGTGAAATTGCCCGTATCGGTGGAAAGCGCCATATATACGGCGGTGCGCATCACCATATCGGCCTCAACGCCCAGCTCTTTTATTATGTCATACACCATTTCGCCCGTGGCCGGAGCGTCCTGCACAAAATTTACCTGCGCAAACTCCGTGTTGGATATATGGTGGTCTATATTGGCGTTTGGCTTGGTGAAAAAAAGCTCTTTGAGCCCCTTGCCCAGCCTGCGCATATCGGCACAGTCCACGGATACACAGGCCTCGTAGGCGGCCGTGTCAAGCTCTTTCTTCCACACCGTATACAGGCCTGCAAACTCCTCAAAGGCATACTTTTCGGGCGGCTCGTCCAGTAGCAGCAGCTCCGCTTTTTTGCCGCAAGCGCGCAGTGCCCGCGTAAGCGAAAACGCGCTTCCCAGCGCGTCGCCATCCGGGTTTATATGGGTATACACCAAAAAACTCCCGTGTTTTTCTATAAATTCAAGTACCTTGTCCATCATACTCCTATCGTTTATTTCTCCTTCACCTCGTCCAGCAATTTGGAAATCTTGAGGCTGTATTCTATAGAATCGTCCAGCACAAAGGTAAGCTCGGGTACTCGGCGTATATTGACCGCCTTGGCCAGCCTCGTGCGTATGAAGGAGGCACCGTGATTGAGCGCCTCAATGCTGGCCTCCCGCTTTTTATCCGTATCCAGAACGGATATGAAGACCTTGCCGTACATCAGGTCGGGCGTTATTTCCACGTGCGTGACGCTTGCCATACGCGAAAGCCTGTCGTCCTTCACGTCATTCATTATTATGCCGGAAAGCGCCCGCTTCACCTCTTCGTCTATCCTGTTTATTCTCTTGGTAGCCACAAAAGCACCTTCTTTACAAATATATTACCGCGCTATCTCGCGCATTTCGAAGCACTCCACAACGTCAAGTTCCTTTATGTCGTTGAAGTTCTCCAGCGAAAGACCGCATTCGTAGCCCGAGGCCACTTCCTTCGCATCGTCTTTAAAACGCTTGAGCGAGCTCAGCTTGCCCTCATACACGACCACGTTGTCACGCAGCAGACGCACCTCGGAGTTGCGCTTTATGCTGCCGTCCGTAACGTAGCAGCCCGCTATCGTGCCGATGCTTGAAACCTTGAAGGTCTGGCGGATCTCGGCGTGGCCCGTTACCACTTCCTCAAACTCGGGCTCCAGCATACCCTTCATGGCGTTTGTGATATCCTCTATGGCCTTGTATATTATCCTGTACAGGCGGATATCCACCTTTTCATGCTCTGCCGCCGTTACAGCCATATTGTTTGGACGCACGTTGAAGCCTATTATTATGGCGTTGCCCGCCGAGGCCAGCATAACGTCCGCCTCTGTTATGGCGCCCACGCCGCTGTGTATGGTGCGCACGCGCACCTCCTCATTGGAAAGCTTCTCAAGCGACTGGCGTACCGCCTCAACAGAACCTTGCACGTCCGCCTTTATAACTATGTTAAGGTCTTTGATCTGCCCCTGCGCTATCTGGCTAAAGAGGTCGTCCAGCGAAACCTGCGAAACCTTCTTGAGCATCTCCGCCTTCTGGCGATCCCTGCGCTGCTCTGCAACCTGCTTTGTCAGCTTATCTGCCGGAGCGGCGTGCATTATATCACCCGCCACAGGCACCTCGGAAAAACCTATTACCTCCACAGGCTGAGAGGGTGAAGCCGTCTCCACGCTGTGCCCCAGATCATCTATCATGGCGCGCACTCTGCCATAGGCCGTGCCCGCTATTATGGTATCGCCCACGCGCAGCGTACCCGTTTCCACCAGCACGGTGGCAACAGGGCCCCTGCCCTTGTCAAGCTGCGCCTCTATGATGGTTCCCTTTGCCAGCCTGTCCGGATTGGCCTTGAGCTCCTGCACCTCGGCCACCAGCAATATCATCTCCAGAAGCTTGTCTATGCCCTCGCCCGTCTTTGCCGAAACGGGAACCACCACGGTATCGCCGCCCCATTCCTCGGGCAGCAGCTCGTATTCTGTTAGCGCCTGCATTATGCGCTGCAAATTTGCGTTTTCCTTGTCTATCTTGTTTATGGCCACTATTATGGGCACATTCGCAGACTTGGCGTGGTTTATAGCCTCTATGGACTGCGGCATTATGCCGTCATCCGCCGCCACAACAATTATGGCGATGTCCGTTACCTGCGCACCCCTCGCACGCATCGCGGTAAAGGCTTCATGGCCGGGCGTATCTATGAAGGTGATACGCTCGCCGTTCTTCACCACTTGATATGCGCCTATGTGCTGCGTTATGCCGCCCGCCTCGCTCTCCGTCACCTGCGAAGCGCGGATCTTATCCAAAAGCGAGGTCTTGCCGTGGTCAACGTGACCCATTATGGTAACGACGGGCGGACGCTTTTTGAGCTGATCCGCGGTATCCTCAATTTCCTCTATGAGTATATCCTCCGCCGTTTTTTCTATCTTCTGCTCCAGCTCCACGCCAAATTCTGAGGCTATGAGCTGTGCCGTGTCAAAATCTATCTGAGAATTTATAGTGCTCATGTTGCCCAGCAAAAGCAGCTTTTTCAAAAGCTCCGAAACGGGCTTGCCTATCTTCTCCGAAAGCAGCTTAACTGAAACGGTCTCCTCCGTTATAACGGCCTTCTCTATCTTGACAAGCTCAATCACCGCCTTGGGCTGCTGCTGTTTCCTTTGCTTGTAGCGCTTTGAGCCCCTCGGGAAATCATCGTCGTCTATATTGAACACGCGCTCCTTTATAACGCCCTTCTTGGCGCGCTTGTTTCTCTCGTCCTCGGCAGCCTTCTTTTTGCGCGCGGCCTCATGAGCCTTTGCGTCACCACCCTTGGGCGGCGCACCGCCCTCGCTCTTGGGCGCTGTGCCCGCGCGTCTATCGTCCCTCGGCGGGCGCGAATCTGCCGCCGGCTTGTCAGTGCGCTTAGGCCGGTCATCGTTCGGCCTTGCGCCTCGGCGGTCGTCCGCCGGTCTGCGCTGCTGATCCTCGCCCTGACGGCGCGGTTGCTCCGGCCTTTGCCGCTGCTCCGCACCGTTGCGCTGCTCCGGCCTTGCGCTCTGCGCCTCGGGCGCTTTGGGCGTGGCGGGCGCTCCCTGCGCCGGTGCTGCCTGCGCGGGCGCTTCGGGTGCTTTGGCCGCCGGCGCTTCCGGCGCCTTAACGGGTTCCGCTGCCTTGGGCGCAGCAGCGGGCTCTGCCGCTTTGGGCGTTTCGGGAGCGATTTCCTTGGGCGCCTGGCTGGCCGCCTCGGCTTCTTTTTTAGCCGTGGCAAGCTCTGCCGCCTTTTGCTCCTCTTCCTGCCGCGCGCGCTCCTCCGCCTCCTGCTTCAGGCGAATCGCTTCCTCTTCCTGCGCTTTCAGCTTTTCCTGCTGCTCCTTCTTGGCCTTTTCTATGTCTATTATCTTAGACTCTATCGCCTTTATAGACTTTATTTGGTGCTCGGCCTGCGTTTGCATTTCAAGAATGCCGTCAAACAGCGTTTGCGCGTTTCCCAATAAATTTTTGTTTGTTTCAAGTATCTTTATTTTGCTCAAGTTTTTCACCCCCGGAGCCCAACGCCACTTTTTTTATTGCATTCTTTGCAAAGCCGGCATCTTTGATTCCTATTACCTTCCTGCCCGGCTTTCCCAGGCAGTCCCCCAACGTTCCTTGCTCTTCCATTATCATAAGCTTTACGCCGTAGTGTGCGCACGCGTCCGAAAAATCCTTTTTGGTGTTTTCCGAAGCGCCGCCGTCCACTATGGCCAGCTTTACTTTACCGTTTTTTATGCCGCCGTCCACGGCATCCGCGCCGTACATCACCGCGCCAGCCCGCGCCGCCAGCCCCAAAAAGCTGTAAAACGCGCTGCCGCCCGGCGTATAAATTATATCCAACCGCAAAACCGTCCTTTATTCCAGCATTTCGCGCAGCCTGTCATATATATCCGTGCCCACGTCCGTTTTGAATGTGCGAGACAGCGCACGTTTTTTTTGCGCCAGCTCCACGCACTCGGCATTTCTGCATATATAGGCCCCGCGTCCGTTCATGCGTCCGCTTGGGTCTATCACTGCGCCACTCTCCGGCGTTTTCACAACGCGCACAAGCTCGCTTTTATCCTTGCCCTGCCTGCAAGCCACGCAGGTGCGCACCGGCTTTTTGCGCCCTTCCATCTCTTACTCGTCTTCCTCCGCCTCGGGCAATTCCAGCTCGCCCTGCTCCATCGCCTCTTCTATGAGGTCTTCCTCTATCTCCTCCACGCGCTCCTCATCGTTGAGCTCGTCTATAAGGCCAAATTCCGCGTCGAAGCTTGCCGGACGGTCGTCGTCCAGGCTGGTGTCCGCGTTTGCGAAGGCTTCGCCAAACACCTGCTGCTCCACCTGAGATTGGCTCTTTATATCTATCTTCCAGCCCGTCAGCTTGGCGGCCAGTCGGGCGTTTTGCCCCTCCTTGCCGATCGCCAGCGAAAGCTGATAATCGGGAACGATGACCTTGGCGGCCTTTTCGTCCTCATTTATCTGCACCATAACCACCTTGGCCGGGCGCAGCGCGTTTGCTATAAATTCGATGGGGTCGGCGCTCCACGGCACAACGTCTATCTTCTCGCCATTGAGCTCCTCCACCACGCGCTCTATGCGCGTTCCCTTGTGGCCAACGCAGGCGCCAACCGGGTCTATGTCCTTTTCCTCGCTCCACACGGCTATCTTGGTGCGGCCGCCCGCCTCGCGCGCTATGCTCTTTATCTGCACTATGTCCTGGCGGATCTCGGGCACCTCCAGCTCAAACAGGCGCTTTATCAAAAGCGGATGCGTGCGGGAAACTATTATCTGAGGCCCCTTGTTTGTTTTCTTCACCTCAAGCACGTACACCTTGAGCCGCTCGTTTATGTTGTAACGCTCGTTATAAACCGTTTCGCCTACGGGTATTATGCCCTCGGCGCGCCCCAGCTCCACATACACGCTGCCGCGCTCTATGCGGTGCACTATTGCAGTCAGCACTTCGTTTTCCTTTTCGGCAAACTGGTCGTATATTATGCCGCGCTCAGCCTCGCGTATGCGCTGCACAACCACCTGCTTGGCGGTCTGCGCCGCAATACGGCCAAAGTCCTTGGGGGTTACCTCCGTTTCAAGGGTGTCTCCCACCTCGAAGGCTGGGTTTATCTCCTTGGCGTCCTCCACCAGTATCTCTGCGCCGTCCTCTTCTATTTCATCCACCACGCGCTTTATTGCGAAAACCTTTATTTCGCCCGTATCGGGGTCGATCTCCACACGCGCGTTCTCGTTGTTTCCAAAATGCCTTTTATACGCGGAAATAAGCGCCATTTCAATGGCTTCCAGCAGTACGTCCTTTTTAATGCCCTTCTCATGCTCCAGCTCGCCCAGCGCATTTATAAATTCCGTGTTCATAGCACCCTTGTCTCCATTGCGTTTATTCTCCTTTTATATATCCAGGTGCAGGCTTATTTTAGCCGCTTCCCGGAGTTCAAATATAATTTCCTCATCGTCCGTCTCTATCGTAAGAGTATCCTCGGTGTAGGCCGATACCCTTCCCGTATACAGCTTGCTGCCGTTAAAGGGCTTATACAGCTTCACGTCCACCGCCTCGCCCATGGCGCGCTCAAAATCCCGCGCGTTTTTAAGCGGCCGATCCAGCCCGGGAGATGAAACGCAAAGGCAGTATGAATCGGCTATGAAATCCCGTTCATCCAGCACGGCCTCCACGGCGCGGCTCACCGCCTCGCAATCCTCCAGCGTCACTCCGCCCTTTTTATCTATATACACCGTCAGCAGATAGTCCTGCCCCTGCTTGGCGTATTCGGTATCCACATATATGCAGCCCAGCCCCTCGGCTATGGGCTGCGCAAATTCTTCCACTGCCATTTTTACGTTTTTTGCCATGCACTCTCCATATTGCCCCTGCAAAAACAAAGAGCGGGATTTGCCCACTCTCGTTAACTCAAGCTTCTATTCGTAGAAAATTATAACACACCCAAACCCGCTTGGCAAGCGTTTTTTGGCCTTGGGCGCGGTAATATACACCATTCGCTCATTTTTTGGAAAGATTCAGCTTATTTTCCTCGCCGCGCGCCAGCCGCCCGATGTTTTCGCGGTGGCTCACAACGCCCATAATGGTTATTATAAGCACGGCGATGTTCCAATACACATTGCCGCCCGAAAGCGCAAATGCCGCAACAGCGCTTACTATGAGCCCAATTATGGAGCCGATGCTCATTATTTTTGTGATGGCCACCAAAACAACGCAGCAGCCGAATATTATAACGGTGGGTATGGGCTGTATTATGAGCAGTACGCCCGTTGTGGTGGCAATGCCTTTTCCGCCCTTAAATTTGAGGTATATTGAAAAATTGTGCCCGGCCACCGCGCATACGCTGGCAAGATACAGGCCAATTTCGCCCGCCAGCCATAGCCCAATAAGCGCCGCGGCCACACCCTTGAGCACGTCGCAAACCAGCGTGAGTATGCCCATTCCCCAGCCGTAGCTGCGAAGAGCGTTGGTGGTACCCACGTTGCCGCTGCCCTTCTTGCGGATGTCCTCACCCTTTATGGCCTTTGTGAAAATATACGAAAACGGTATGGAGCCAAGCAGATATGCGATCACCGCCGCCAAAACCAGCAGCCCTATGACTGTGCCGTTCGTCATCAGTTTGCTTCCCCCTTCTCCTCGTCTCGCTGTCTTATTATAATTCTAATGGGAGTGCCCGTAAAGTCAAATGTTTTTCTCAGGAAATTTTCCAAGTATCGCTTGTAAGAAAAATGCATGAGCGCCACATCGTTCACGAAGACTATGAATGTGGGCGGCTTTACTGCGGCCTGCGTCACATAGTATATCTTGAGCCTGCGCCCCTTGTCCGTGGGCGGCTCCACCGCCATTATGGCGTCGCGCAAACAATCGTTCAGCACGCCCGTTTTTATGCGCTTGTGGTTGTTTGCCACCGCCTCGTGTATGAGCTCAAACAGCTTTTCCACGCGCTGGCCGGTCTCCGCCGAAATATATATAGTGCGCGCGTAGGGCATGAAGGCCAGCTCCGTGCGTATCTTTTTGTTGTATTCCTCAATGGTAAAGGTGTCTTTCTCCACGGCGTCCCACTTGTTTACGGCAATGAGGACCGGCTTGCCCTCGTCCGTAACGTAGCCCGCCACCTTAACGTCCTGCTCCGTTATGCCCTCAGTGGCATCTATCATCACCACGGCCACGTCCGCGCGCCGCACCGCGCCCAGCGAACGGATCACGCTGTACCGCTCTATAGATTTATCGTCTATGCGCGCTTTTTTACGCATGCCCGCCGTGTCTATAATGGTATATTTTTCGCCGTCGCGATCAAAGTTGGAATCTATGGCGTCGCGCGTGGTGCCGGGTATATTGCTCACAATGGTGCGCTCATAGCCCAAAATTTTGTTGGAAAGCGAAGATTTGCCCACGTTCGGCTTACCCACGAGAGCTATTTTTATGCGGTCGCCCTCGTCCTCATCGTCGTAATCTTCTATATAGTTCATCATCTCGTCTAAAAGATCGCCTAGGCCCAGCCCCTGCGTGGATGATATGCCCACCACCTCGCCGAGACCCAGCTCGTAAAAATCGTATATATTGTCCTCGTCGCGGCGGTTGTCCACCTTGTTCACCACCACTATGACCGGCTTGTATGACTTGCGAAGCATTTTTGCCACCTCGTAGTCCTCCGCCGTTATGCCCGTCTTGCCGTCCACGAAAAACAGTATGAGCTGCGCCGAATCTATGGCCAACTCGGCCTGCATACGCATCTGCTTTAAAATAACATCCTCCGTCACCGTGTCTATGCCGCCCGTGTCTATGAGCGTGAATTCCCGCCCCAGCCACTCCGCGTCCGCGAAAATACGGTCGCGCGTAACGCCGGGCGTATCCTCTATTATCGCCAGCTTGGTGCCCGTTATCCTGTTGAAAAATGTGGATTTGCCCACGTTGGGGCGGCCCACAATAGCTATCAATGGTTTAGCCATCTATTTCCTCCGTTTCTAAAAACGCCTCTACAAAACAATATCCATCCACATCTATAACTCGGCAGGCGGCGTCAAGCGCCTTTGAAAGCGCCTCCAGCGTCACGCCGTCCAGCATCTGCTCCGTGTTTTCTCTGAAGCACACGCGCGGCAGCAGCGCCACACCGCCCAGCTTGCCGCTCAATTGAGCTATTATATCTCCGCCGGTAAGCAGCCCGGCCACCGTCACGCTCTCGCCGAAAAAATCGTTTCTCACGGCGTGCACGGTTATATCCGCGCCGAAATTTTCACGCACCCTCTCCGCCAGCTTTTCAATATATGGCCGCGCATCCACGCCCGTTATTATGTGGAAGGCCTCCTCTCGCGCCGCGCTGCCCGCGTAGCTTTCCACGGCCTCCTCCACCTCGCGGGTAAGCTTGGCTATGAGCCCCACGCCGTTCTCTATCTGCGGAAAATCCTCGTATTCCTCAAAGGCGGGAAGCGCTGACCCCGCGCGTATATAAAGCTCGTCCGAAGCGAAGGCGAAGCGCTCCCCGCTCTCAGCTAGGCTGCGCGCCTGCACCGCCGCCACACGCGCCGCCGCGTCCGCCGCGCAAGCCCGCGACACGGGCGCAATGGGAGGCAGCCCCTCGCGGTATTTCGTAAGTCCGGCCGGCACCACCGCCACCGAGCGCACCGCCGGGCGCAGCTCGCATAGCGCTTCCAACGTTTTGGTGAGCTGCGCGGCGTCATTCAGCCCCTCGCACATCACTATTTGCGTGTGCATGGCTATGCCGCCCGCCGCAAAGCGTTTCACAAGCTCAAATGTGCTCCGCGCCGCCTCCGTTCCCAGCAGCTTCACGCGCAGATCGTCGTCCGCCGCGTGCACGGAGATGTATATGGGCGATATCCTCTGCGCCAATATGCGCTCTATCTCGGCCTCTGAAAGATTTGTGAGCGTAACGTAGCTGCCCATCAAAAAGGAGAGCCGCCAGTCGTCATCCTTTACGTACAGCGTTTTGCGCAGGCCGCGCGGCATCTGGTCTACAAAGCAAAACAGGCACTTGTTTTTGCATACGAACTTTTGCTTTAGCCCGTCGCGCTCAAACTCGAGGCCTATATCGCTGTAGGCCTCCTTTTCGGCCTCCGCCTCGTACAGCTCGCCCTCCGCCGTCCGCATCGTAAGCAGCACATCCTCCTCCGCTATGAGGTAGGAATAGTCTATTATGTCGCGCACGACCTCGCCGTTTATGGACAGCAGCGCCTCGCCCGGCAATATGCCCAGCTCTTCCGCTATACCGCCGCGCGCCACGCTTTTTACTATCAATCCATCTTCCATACTGCAAAACATTATACATTATGCGCAAAGCCTTGGCAAATGGGAAGCCTTTCCACCAAGCTATTTCCCCTCCAGCAGCTCAAAACACAGCCGCCCCCGCTCAGCTCCGTTCACAATAAGCGTGACCGAGTGTGCGCCCGTGTAATGCTTTCTTGTGCTGAAATTTGCAAAGGAATGGTTTTTTGTGTAGGCCTTGCTCTCGTTTTTCTCCAAGAATATTTCTGCTATCTGGAATATTTTACGGCTTTGTTTGCCGTTTGCCTTCATATAATCTATGCCGTATTCCAGCCGAACCTTGGTAGGCCTCTTCGCCCTCACCTCAAAGGAAAAGGCCAGCTTACCGCCCACCGCCACGCACGGCGCTCCCAGCGCAAAATTTTTCACCGCCACACAATCCGCGTCCGCAAAGCCGAACAGCGCAAGCACGGCCGCGTCTCCCTTTTTCAGCAGCGTCCTGCAAGCGCGCTTTATTATCCAGTCGGTAAACTCGCTCTTGCCCTGCCATTCGCGCGCGATTCCCGCCACCAGCTCCGGCTGGGATTTGGATATATCGTTCAGGTTATTCGCCACGCTCTTGCGTACATACAGCGAGGGGTCGGCCTTGAGCTTCTCAAGTATGGGCAGCACGGGCGATGGGTCTGCTTTAAAACTTTCCAGCGCCTGTCCCCAGGGCAAGCGTGGGCGGCAACCCTCGCTGGCCAGCCGCCGCACATGCTCGTTTTGGCTCTCCGCCCACTTTTCCATCTGCGCCATCATGCGCGCTTCGTGTTTTATTATAAACGGACGCACGGCAAACTCAGAGGTGGAGGAGGCCGTATACCTCTCAAGCGCTGCCATAGATATATCCCAATTGTTTTCGTCCTGCCCGTACAGCTCAACAAAATCCGGGAAATACATCAGCGTAAAATCGTTGAAGCCAGCAGGCAGCGCGGCTACCACTTCGTCTATCACGGCCAGCGCGCGTTCATAATCTTCTGGCAGATGCTTTCCCAAATTTACAGTGATCTGACGCATACGCGCTTTCAGCTCCAAAGCTTCCCAAGTCTCGTCTATCACATCACGCACAAAAGCCCGTGCGTCAAAGGGCGCGTAGGCCGCTTTTAGGCTGTCCGCCAGAGCGTTTATAGATTCTTCATTGTATTTGTTTTTCAGTAATTCCGCCATTATATCTTCCCCGTTTTATCAAGATCCCCACAAAAAAACCGGACGTACCGCCCGGTTTTTGTACGTTTGATCTCTTATTTGCTGTACAACGGGAAGGCGGAGCACAGCTCCACCACCTTGGCCTTCACGGCCTCCGTTTTGGCTTCGCCGCCGTCTATAAGCTCCGATATGAAGCCGGCTATCTTCGCCATCTCCGGCTCGCACATACCGCGCGTGGTCACCGAAGGCGTGCCTATGCGTACGCCGCTTGTAACGAAGGGGCTCAGCTTTTCGAAGGGTATGGTGTTTTTGTTCACCGTTATGTTGGCCATATCCAGCAGCGCTTCAATTTCCTTGCCCGTCTTTTCCTTTACGCTCAGATCCACCAGCATGAGGTGATTGTCCGTACCGCCCGAAACTAGGCGCAGGCCGTTATCCATGAGCGCTCCGGCCAGCGCGGCAGCGTTTTTCACCACCTGCTGCTGATATGTTTTGAAGTCATCCGAAAGCGCCTCCTTGAAGGAAACCGCCTTGGCCGCTATCACGTGCATGAGCGGGCCGCCCTGTATGCCGGGGAATATGGCCTTATCAACCTCCTTGGCAAACTCCTCGGAGGTGAGTATCATGCCGCCCCTGGGGCCGCGCAGCGTCTTGTGCGTCGTGGTGGTGGTGAAGTGCGCGTAGGGCACGGGATTGGGATGCAGCCCAGCCGCCACCAGCCCGGCGATGTGCGCCATGTCCACCATAAGGTAGGCGCCAACCGCCTCTGCTATCTCGCGGAACTTGGCGAAATCTATCGTGCGAGGGTAGGCGCTGGCTCCGGCCACTATCATCTTGGGTTTGGAATCCATCGCCAGATCGTAGAGCGCGTCATAGTCTATCTTTTCATCCGTCTCCGAAACGCCGTACGGCACTATATTGAAATATTTTCCGGAAATGTTCACCGGGCTTCCGTGTGTGAGATGTCCGCCGTGGGAGAGGTTCATCCCCAGAATGGTATCGCCCGGGTTCAGCATGGCGAAATACACAGCCGTGTTTGCCTGCGCACCCGAATGGGGCTGAACGTTGGCATGCTCCGCGCCGAAAAGCTGCTTTGCGCGATCTCTTGCCAGGTTTTCCACCTCGTCTACATACACGCAGCCGCCGTAATAGCGCTTGCCGGGATAACCCTCCGCGTATTTATTTGTAAGCGGCGAGCCCATGGCCTGCATAACGGCTTCAGACACAAAATTTTCAGAAGCTATAAGCTCCAGATTGTGCTCTTGGCGGGAAAGCTCCCTCATCATAGAGTCGTAAACTTCGGGATCTGTTTGTTTCACACAGGGAAAATCAAGCATAGTTTTACTCCTTTCGGCAATAAAGCCTGAAAAAATTATTTCTCAACGGCAATAGTATACCACCGCGCGCAATAAAACCGCAATGCCCACCGTGCCGTTATTTATTTCACAAAACAAAAAAGCCGGCGCGAGGGTTGTTCCCACGCACCGGCCACCTGTCTATGCGCCGTCGTATATCTTTTCGAAATTCGCTATGGCATATTTGGCGGCGTTTTGCTCCGCCTCCTTTTTAGACGAACCCACGCCCTCACAAATAACGTCCTGCCCCACTATGAGCCGCACGTAAAATGTGGTGTTGTGCGGCGGGCCCTCCTGCCTGCTCACGAGGTAGTTTATCTCTTTTTTGACCGTTTTCTGCACCATTTCCTGCAACTGCGATTTATAATCGTTTGCGCCCGCGCCCGCCATAGAGCGCTTTACCGCGTTGAAAAACAGCCCGTTCACAATGCTTTGCACGGCGTAAAAACCACCATCCAAATATATCGCGCCAATTATGGCCTCCAGCACGTTTTCCAGTATGGAGGGCTTTTCGCGTCCGCCGGATTGCTCTTCCCCCTTGCCCAGGTATATATATTTGCCCAGCTCTATCTCCCGCGCAATGTGCGTGAGTGACTTTGCGCAAACTATCTCCGCCCGCTTCTGCGTGAGTGTGCCTTCGGAAAGGTCGCGCGTCTGGCGGTACAGCGTGTCGCTTATTATCAGCTCCAGTACCGCGTCTCCCAAAAACTCCAGCCGCTCATAGTTATACCCCAGTCCGCAGGAGGGGTGTGTGAGCGCCGTTTTCAGAAGCTCGCTGTTTTCAAATTCATAGCCAAGGCAGGCCTCCAGCGGCCTTTTAGATTCACCGTTCAATTCAGATTCTCCTCAATATAGGTAACAACGTCCTGTATGGTCACAAGGTTGGGCATTTCCTCGTCGGGAATGTCTATATCAAACTCGTGCTCCACTATTACCACATATTCCAAAAGATCCAGCGAATCTATGTGCAGATCATCCTGCAAATTCGTTTCCAAAGCCAGATCTTCCTTATCTATATTGAGCTGTTGCGCAATAATATCGCATACTTTATCATATATCATTTTATCTCCCCCTCTTCCCTGTCTCCGTTCTCGCCGTAAGCCGCTATCTCGTTTTTGATAACCTCCACCACATTGCCCGCAATAAAGCGCCGCGCGCCCGCCACCGCCTTATACATAGCCAGCTCATCAGAGCTGCCGTGCGCCTTCATAACGCCGCCGCGCAGCCCCAATAAAAGCGCGCCGCCGTATTCTTTATAATCCATCTTCTTTTTGAGCTTACCGAACGCGCCCTTCATGAAAACATAGCCCAGCTTGGCGCTGCCGCTCTCCATAACGTAGCCCTTGAGCATACCCAGTATGGTTTTGGCGCAGCCCTCCAAAAACTTGAGCAGTATATTGCCCGTGAAGCCGTCGCACACCAGCACGTCAAAATCACCCGTTAGAAGCTCGCGCCCCTCCGCGTTGCCCACAAAGTTTATGTTTGCCAGCTTCAAAAGCTTGTAGGCCTCCTTGGTCAGCTCGCTGCCCTTTTCCTCTTCGCCGCCGTTGTTCACAAGCCCCACGCGCGGAGAATCCACCCCGAACACCTTGTTCATGTATATGCTGCCCATTATGCCAAACTGCTGCAAATACTGCGGCTTGCAGTCTGCATTCGCGCCCACGTCTATAAGCAGCACCTCGCCCGTCATGGTGGGTATCACGGGAGCCAGCGCAGGCCGCTTTATGCCGGGCACGCGCTTCACTATAAGCGTGGCCCCCGCCACCAGCGCGCCGGTGTTTCCGGCGGATATCATCATGGCGCCGCTGTTTTGGGTGAGCAGATTGAGCGCGGCCACCATGGAAGAATCAGGCTTTTCCTTTATTGCCTTCACGGGCGAATCGCACATCTCTATCACCTGCGTGGTGTGCACTATACTCACGCGCGTCGCGTCATATTCGCTTCCCGCAAGCTCCGCTTTTATGGCGGCTTCATCGCCGGTGAATGTTATATTTATATCGTCAAATTCTTTGAGCGCCGCCAGACTGCCCGCTATGGCCGCCTTGGGCGCGTTGTCGCCCCCCATAGCGTCTATAATAATATCCATAAATACCTCGTAAATTTTTCATGTTTCAAAATTTGCAAATATAGGGCGCGGAGCAGTATTTACGCTCCGCATTAATAGTATATTAAATCATCGGCATTTTTTCAATTTATTTAAGTTTATTTTATGACAAAACCAAAAAACTGCCACAGCAGCGCCAAAAAAAACGCCATGCAGCAGAATTGCCCTTTTAATTCAACCCATCAAAAGCTCCAGCACACGCTGCGCCATGGTGTTTGACTGCGCTATCACCCAGGCGGAAAGCTGCACGCGCATCTGCGCCTGCACAAGGTTCATCATTTCCTCGGCTATATCCGCGTCCCTTATACGGCTTTCGGCCTCCGCAAGATTGAGCGCCTGATTTTTGAGGTTGTTATATTTATGATCGAAACGGTTTTGCATGGCTCCCAGCGTGGTGCGCGCGTCCACCGCCTTTTCCTGCGCCTTCTTCACCGCCGTTATGGCCTTGCTCGCGGCCTCCTGCGTGTCTATGCTCACCCCGTCCAGCCCAAGCGAATTGGTATTCAATATAGGTATGCGTATCTCGGTGCGCTGCCCCTCCAGCGCGCCCGTCTGTATCTTATATACGAGGTCGCCCGGCTTGGGCCTTGAGTCCGAGGGCTTGAAAAACACCTCCGCCTTGCCGTCCGCCGTTATCTGGAAGCCGCTTCTTTGGGAATCGGGCAGATTCAGCCCGTTTGTGAGATCGGCCATGGTATCGCCCTTGCGATAGGTGTAAAAATGATCCGTCTCCGTTCCGTCGGCAGCGGTGAGCTTCACGCGTATCTCGTCGCCATCCACCAGCTTGAACGGATTGAATTCCAGCACGGAGACCTGCTTCATAGTGCCGTCCGCGTTTTTTCGCTCCTCGTAGGCAACGTGTATGCCCACCGTGTCCGAGCTGGCCATGGAGCCGTTGTCTAAAAGATTCATGCCGTTGAAGGCCGAAGCGCCCGCTATATCGTTTATTTCGCGCTTTAGCTGCTCGAATTCCTTGGAGGCCTGCAGCCTGTCAAAATCTGAAAGCGTACCCGTGGCGGCCTGCACTGAAAGCTCGTTCATGCGCTGCAATATGCTGCAAATGGAATCTATATCGCCCTCCGCCGTCTGCATCATAGATTTAGCGTCCAGAACATTTTGGGCGGCGCGGTTGAGCCCGCGTATCTGCGCGCGCATATTTTCGGATATAGCAAGACCGGCCGGATCGTCCGCCGCGCTGTTTATTCTGTAACCAGAGCTAAGACGTTCCATAGCCTTTCCGACCATAGCCATATTTTGAGTGTAATTGCGATAGGCAGTCATTGCCAAAATATTGTTTGCAATCCTCATTGCACAATCTTCCTGAACATACAAACCGGCCTCTTTGCCGACCTGAGAATCCGCCATGGATAATTGATATCCATTATTTATATCGAAAAAATTATGCCAGACTTTAACGTGGATTTCATCATACCATATTTTTCTTGTTTTTACAATATTATTTGCATAGAGTTTTTTATTTTTTTCTTAAACATCAAAGCGGCGCATACCAGCCGCGCCGCTTTTATTTTGAGCGTTTATACAGTTTTTTTAGCACTTATCAGTTTTTACCGCCGAACAGTCCGCCAAAGAAATCGCCTATGCCCTGGAAGAAACCGCCCACCGATTCAAAGAAGCCCGTTGCCCCCTCCTTCATGCTCTCGCCCGTCTGCGCCAGCTGTATGAATGTTTCGGGGTCCATGCCAAGATCGTTCATCTTCTTTATGAGGCCAAGTATCTGCTCTATCTGATCCGCCGTGAGCTCCGCGTTATATTCGGCCGCGGTATCCACTATAAGCTGACGGATCTCGCCGTCGCTCATGTTTTTGGTTTGTGCCAGCTTTGCCTTCAGATCGTTCACAAATTCGGGCGAAGCCTCTCCCAGAACATTTTGCAGGTCGCCGGTAACAACCAGCTCCTCGGCCGCGACCTCCTTGAGGTTTTCGTCTATCTTCTTGCCCGTCATATCCTCGTAGGCCTTGTATATGCCCGCCAGCGCGCCCGTACCCGAAACCTCCTTGTGCGCCGCCACTATAACGCGCGCGTTCTCTATGCCCGCCGTAGCCAAAGCGTTTTTATACATCTGCTCCGTTGCCCAGTTTATGTTGTAGGTCTCAAGATTTATTCCGCCGCTGTTTGCCATCTCTATGTATGTGCAGGAAAGCGCCACATTGCCTATCTTCTCCTCCGGCACCAGACCCGCCAAATACTTGCGCTCTTCCTCGTTCGTCACCTGTATCTCCGGCACGTCGCCTCTGTTTATGCGGAAAAATCCGTAAACCTTGGCCACCTGCTCGTCCGTAAGATCGGCGCCCAGCGTTACGCGAGAATCCTTGGTGGCCGCCATTGCGGGCATGGCAAAGGCCGTAACCATAAAGCATATCATTATCACTGCTGTAATAAATTTTTTAAACATAACATAGTACCATCCTTGCATTTATTTTATCAATCCGTAAAAAATCAGATTATATTATTGCATTAATTATCATTTTTAGCAACCGCTTTGTTGCTCTGCTCTCCTTTCTTCACACTTATGACGCGCCTAAAGTATCAATCGTTCCATATTTTTTATTGCGTTTATATGCGTCAGGCTTCAATGAACCGCGTGCGCTCACTGCTTTTTAACTGAGTTGCAAGGCTTTTCTATCGGCATCCACATGATTTTTTGGTATTTTATCATTGACCATGTGAAAAGTTAGCTGTATACTGGAAACATAAGGAAGTTTTGGTATATGATAAACACAAAGGAACGTAAGGACAAAACCGGCTCCGTCAATTCGTTTAACCGATGAGGCATTGTTCGGAGCTTAATGGGGCAGTGCCCCGATCCATCGGATGATATGCGGTTTTCCGGCGCTTTTTGCGTTCTGTTGGTTATGCATTTCATCCGTATAATATAAAAAGCCGACGGACAGTGTATGTCCGTTTTTTTGTACAAAAATATTGAGGAGAAATATAAAATGAAAGAAAACAAATACGATAACGATAGATTTTTTGAGCAGTACAGCCGTTTTCCACGCTCCGTGCAGGGGCTGAGCGCTGCGGGCGAATGGGAGGAGCTTAAAAAGCTGCTGCCCGATTTTGGCGGCAAGCGCGTGCTGGATATTGGCTGCGGCTTCGGCTGGCACTGCGTATACGCGGCGGAGCAGGGCGCGAAAAGCGTGGTGGGAACGGATATATCCGAAAAAATGCTGGCCGTGGCGCGTGAGAAAACAACGCAGGAAAACGTGGAATACCAGCGCGTGGCGATGGAGGACATCGCCTTTCCGCCCAATTCATTCGACGTGGTGATAAGCTCTCTCGCCTTCCACTACACGCCCGACATGAACGCCGTCTTCCGCCGCATATACGATTGCATGAGCACGGGCGGAGATTTCGTGTTTTCAGCCGAGCACCCCATCTTCACGGCGCAGGGCAGGCAGGACTGGCATTACGAAAACGGCCAAAAAGCCCACTGGCCGGTGGACGATTATTTTGCCGAGGGCGAGCGCAACGCCATATTTTTGGGCGAGGAGGTTGTGAAATACCACAAAACGCTCACCACCTACCTCAATTCGCTGCTGCGAACCGGTTTTACAATAACCGAAATAGTGGAGCCGCAACCCGCCGCCCACCTGCTGGACGCGGTGGAGGGCATGCGGGACGAACTGCGCAGACCCATGATGCTACTGGTATCCGCAAAAAGGCCGTGAGCTCTTTGCGCCGACACGCAAAAAAGGAACCGTTTCGCATTTGAAACGGTTCTTATATATTTTGGCTCTATACTAAAGATTGGGGTAGGAAGAAAAAAGAAGAAGCAAAGTG
>CAYXFB010000048.1:0-20549 GCA_964464145.1 uncultured Christensenella sp. | reverse complement strand
TCCGCGCCACTATTTCAAACAACTTGCACAGCCAAAAGCCGACTATTCCACCGATAATTCCCAAGAATAGCGTTTCCATGCTCACACCTCCTGTATCTCGATGCCGTACTTCTCCAGCATGAGATCCCGCTTGATCTTGTACTCCGGAGTCTTTACCCCTTTGGCATCCTCCACGGTATAATGACCATCCGGCCACAGAATCACAAAATCCGCTATATACTTATGGCCGCCGGGCAGCAGAAAGGACACCTGCTCCATTACTGTCACCACTTCCCCTGCCCGCGCCATAAGTACCAGCTCCGCCGCGCGGTTTGCTTCGTGCCGGCTTGGATATATTTTGCCGCCGTACTCCGTGCGCTTGGCGCCATACTTATGCGGTTTGGGCTCCGCACCCATTCGCGCGGGCAGCTTCCCGGTGCGCTCATATTCCCGATACTCGGCGGCGCTCATGTGGTCGTTCACGCTATTACGTATACACCTTCTACTGTGATAGCCTTTTCGAGGTATTCCTTGATATTCTTTGTCGCGGTGTTTTTCCACATTCCGCCGTCCGCCTCAAACAATGCGGCGCAAACCTCGCCGTTGATTTCCTTTACCCTGAAAAGAAACTCGCTCATGGGCTGCTCTACCTCTAGGAATGTACGGTATGGCATAAGCTCCACTATCGGCCGAAGCTCGGCAGTATTGGTCAGCTGTATGCCCTGGCGGATCTCCGCCCTTTGTGTGACTCCATCGTCCTCAGTCTGTATTGATTTTGCGTTTGTGATTTTTGCGAGTATTTCCGAAAGGTAATCCACATCTCTGCTCCGTACAAATTTACTGCGCAGCACTATGAGAAATTCTTCTATAGACATCCATCGCTCATACCCTATTTGCGGCAGTTCCACTTTTGCCGAATAGACAAAATCCCTATCCATATCCGGCATAAAAGTCGTTTGCACTCTCACCACGTCCGGCTCGTTCACCAGCACAAACAGCTTTTCCGGCAGGGCGGCGCGCTCAGAGTTTATGACCTCCGCCAATCCGGTGAGTGTTTTTACATCCATGCGCGCAGGTGGGAAATCCTCTATTCGCGTCAGCTTGTCGGTCACGTACTTTACACCGTCTATCTCTGTCACCTGTACAGCGTCGGCGGCTCTGGTCATACTTTGGATTTTGTTTATAAATTCAACGGTTGCATTCTGTTCCTGCATTTTATGCTCCTCCTTTAACTACTTTGAGTGTCTTGGGTTCTTCCTGCACACCGCCAAATAGATCCATTTGGCCGGGCGCTTGTATAGTCATTTCTTTGTATACCGTCTCGCCGTTTGTGTCCTTCACGGCGCACAGCATAGTTTTCACACTGGCTGTAGGCACCAGCTTCTTGTCCACTTTGGTTTCCACAACTATCTGCTTGCGCGTATCATCCGGCAAAAAATCAATTTGGATTTTCATCGAACGCGGCTTTACGGCCGGACAGTTGGGATCCTGAATATTGGCTAATATTTCACTCATGACATAGTCGGCACGTTCTTTGAATGCGCCCATCGCCATGTCCAATATGCCCGCTACGGCCTCCGCATTGTTTTTGATTTCCTTTATATCGCTCATCCTATCTCCTTTCCGGCAGCGGCGCACCCGCCTCCGCCGCCGTTTTATAGTTGTTTGCTATACAATCGGGCGCCTTTTATTTTCAAAACCATCCGCCACGCCCCCGGCCAAACCGCAGCAACTGCGACAGCCGAAGGAACGGCTTTAGTTCCCTGCACACCTGCACCAGCACCGGCACTGCTATCCCGGCCGCTATGCCCAGCGTTATCCATAATGCTTGCACTGTTTCCTGTGTCATAATCTTCTCCTCAGTGACCGTAAACGTAGTTGCGGTCGTGCAGCTTTCGCTTGGTCGGCATATCCTCGGGCTTATGAATACCGCACAGCGGAAAATATTTTCCCACTCGCTCATACGGCTCGTCTATTAGGTCCATAAGTATTGCCATGTGATCCTGTCGCCACGGGGCTTTTCCGTAAAAGCGCTGATACACATACGCCACCCCGCCTATACCTGTTTTTTCTGTTAATATTTCCGATATTTCCTGCATACTGTAATGGTAAAATTTAAGTTTGTCCCTTAGAAGCTGATATGCTTTCATGACGTGCCCTCCCCTTTATGTATGTGTTTTCCCTTGTTCCTCCGCTCCGCCTGTGGTAATATTTGGGTGGAGGTATAGCCTATGAATTTTGAACTCATCATTGCCGTTGCGGCTTTTATGCTTTCACTGTCTATTGCGATCCACGGAATATATTCACGCTATCGCAGGCTTGAATTTTTCATAATGGATTACAAATATTCAAGCAAAGGAATCATTCATTTTTTTATACTACTAGTAAATAAATCAGCCACAAATCTTTCTGTTACATCGTTTCAAATTGAAAATTCTAACGATTGGATTCAATGTGAGTTAGAGCCTAAACGTATTAGGGGTTTTTCGGATGGTGATTATAATACACTTGCTCGCACTCCGAATTTCCCTATTCATTTAACGCCATACGGCGCGGCCAATTGCTATCTTGAGTTTTTAAATTGTCAAGATATTGCATTAGGTCCCGGTACAATTGTGTCTTTTCAAATTCACACCAGTCGCGGTCCGATAAGCAAAACTGTAACTCTTGGGAATACTGCTCATTATCTGCATATGAAGTAACCAGTTGTCGCTCGTTTATGTCCAATCCAAATCCTTGCCGTATGAACATCTCTTCCCCTCCTCACTCCCCACCAGCCTCTTTCAAGCCGTGAACAAATCTAAACAAGTTTTTGTATGTTTCCGTATCTTGAAATTCCGCATATGCTTCCGCCGTCATATGCCCCGAAATTTCGTCCATCAAATCTAAAATCAGTTCTTGTAATGCCTCAAAATCGTAATCCATTGTTTTCTCCCTTTCATTCTGCATTCTGCATTCTTAATTATTAATTGCCCTTCTCTCCCTCACTCCCCACTAGCCGGGGGCGTATCCGTATAGTTGGCCTGTTGTTTGTTTTCGCAAAACAATTCGTCCTTAGGTATGTCAGGGAAAAATCTTCCGTGCAGAATACATACTTCTGGCCAACTAAAGGGCACATGTCCATTTAGCTTTTTAGAAAAACTACGTGTTGAAATACTTAGAGCTTCTGCCATTGTTTTTTGTTTAACTCCTCTAACAAAAATCATTTCTTTCAATTTAGGGTACAATGTTATCACCTCCTCGGTTCCTCATTCGGTACTTATAGCGCAATATTAGCACCATATTTTGAACTTGTCAACCCTTTTTTACTTCTTTTAGTTCAATTCAAGGAACTTTTATTCTTGACAAATCAAAATTTAGTTGTTAAAATTCATCATAAAGAGGTTGTGTACATGAGCTTAGTTAGGATTAATGAATTGAGAAAAAAACGCGGCTTGACGATAGATGAACTATCTTCAATGTCGGGTGTTCCAGTGAGTACGGTAAAAAAGATTACTGCTGGGATAACATCTAACCCTAGTTTGGACACTGTTAAAGCAATAGTGTATGCAATGGGTTTTAGGTTAGATGACTTAGACGATAGCCCAAGTCCTGAAAGAACTACTCCAGACGAGAAGGTAATGCTTGAACAATATCGCTCCCTTGACGCACATGGGAAAAAGGCCGTTACTTCTATACTGAATGTAGAAGCGCAACGAATGGCCGACATAGATAAAAATGCAGAGTATCTACCCGCACCGGACGGCTCCGGCTTCATTCGAGTTGATGATGAAGAAACGTTACGTAAATTATATTCGGAAGTTGAGCAGGCCATATCAGAGGCCGAAAGCAAAGATTCCGACACAGGTGTCGGTTAAGTACAATATACTGAATCTGAGGGTAGCTAAATAAACGGACGTGTAACATGATTACGCCTCCCCGCTGCCAAAGCAAATATTAAGTTTTTAAAAATAGATAGTAATATATTATATAATATTTCTCGCTTCTCTGTCTCGCTTACCCCAAAATCGATGTGTAATATTTACACCAATGCCACTATTATGGAGGTATGGAAAATATGGTGTAAGTCCCCTCTCGCTTCTCTATCTCGCTTATGCAAATACATATCACATATTTTTTTAAAAAGGTTGGGTCTGATTATGAAAAAAATTGTTGCGTTTCTTGTTGCATTTGTTTTGCTATTCTCTCTCACAGCAATATCAACAGCGGCAGAGCCGGATGTTTATATTGAGGAATCAACGGCTGAGGAAACCGAAAAGCCGGATTTGCCAATAGCTGAGGAGCAAGCCGCAGAAGCTCCGCCGGAGACCGACAAAACCGCTACATCAGACTTTACATATGAAGTGCATGCAAATGGCCGTACTGCGTCAATCACGGATTATAGGGGAAGCGAAACGTCTATCACAATACCCAGCGTTATTGATGGATACACCGTCAAGGACATCAAGAAAATCTCTGCTAAAAAGGCTAATGTATCCAATATATATATATCTGATGGCATAATTTCATTTGGGAATAACGCTTTCCTTAATATGCCCTATTTGCAAACTGTACGCCTTCCAAACACTCTTGAAGCAATAAGCAGCGGAGCTTTTAGAAAATGTACACTCTTAAATAATGTTGTTATTCCGCCTTCTGTAAAAGTGATTCATTCCAAAGCGTTTTCCGGTTGTACTTCATTAACTGATATTTCCGTCCCAAAGGATGTGCAAATTTTTTCAGCTGCGTTTGCGGATTGTACAGCTCTTGAACAGATAGATATTTCCAATGCAAGTAGCAAACAGTTTGGAGCGGGTGTATTTAGAGGTTGTACAAATTTAAAAAACGTTAAATTGCCTGAAAGTTCGCTGTGGGTGGGGGCTGAAACATTTTACCAATGCACTTCTCTAAAATCAATTGATGTGCCCAAACAAGTCAAGTATATCGGTCCGGGTGCTTTTCAAGATTGCCCTTCTCTGACAAGTATAAAATTGCCGTCTACTCTTGAAAGCATAGGCTCTAGAGCATTCGAAAAATGTGTTAGCCTAGAAAAAATATCCATTCCAAACAGCGTTTCATATATTGACGAATATGCGTTTGCCGCTTGTACATCTCTTGAAAGCGCGAACTTGCCTTCATCATTAGTTACAATAAGAAACAATGCTTTCGAAGGATGCCATAAGTTAAAGAATGTGGTCATTCCAAATGGGATAACCACCATAGGCTCTAAGGCGTTTTCGTACTGCGAATCTATTACTGAAATATCCATACCCAATAAGGTAACAGAACTCAAATCCGATACTTTCGAAGGCTGTAAATCACTAAAGTTTGTTAGTATACCAAAAACCGTAACGAAAATTGACAATGCCACGTTCAGGGATTGCCCCAAGACCCTAACGATCAAAAGCCCATCGGGTTCAGCAGCAGAAGCATTTGCCAAAAAACAAGGGTTCAGATTTGAGGCGATCGTAGACCCACAAAAGCTCGAATCCCCAAAAAACTTCAAGGCAAAGGCGTATCCCGGCGGTAAAATTCGTTTGACATGGAAAGAAACCTCTGGCGCTTCAGGATATTACATATATAGCGCACCTACTAAAACGGGCAAATATACCCTCATTAAGACCGTTGGAGCATCAACCACAAGTTATACCAATTCAAAACTCGTTGAAGGGAAAGTATATTATTACAAAATAATCCCTTATCGTACAGTGGGAAACATAAAATACAAAGGAGCTACAGCCGGGCCGGTATTCGCTAGAGCGACCAAATAGCGACCAAATAATGTCTGTTATAAATTGTGGGGATAAATCATGGGGAAACGCATAAACACAGCCACATGGCTGGAAAAATATCAACGCTGGCAGGTGAAGGTGCAGAAGGACGGACAGCGCCGCACTTTCTCGTGCTCCACCCCCGGCCGCGCCGGACAGCGCGAGTGCAATAAAAAGGCCGACACCTGGCTGGATGATAATTTGGACGGCAGTATTCGTGTATCAAAGCTATATGCTCAGTTCCTTGAGGATCAACAGGCGCGCACCGGCACAGGCAATTATACAAACAATGAAAGTATAGGCCGCATATGGATCCTGCCCAAAATTGGTTTTAAGCGCATGGAGGCCGTAACTGAGCAAGACCTTCAAAATGTTTTAAACTCGGCCGGAAAAAAGCAGCGTTCACGCGACACAATCAAAAATATTCGTGGGTGCATAACCGCATTTTTGAAATTCGCGCGTAAAGCCGGCGCCACAAAGTTGCACCCGGAGGATTTAGTTATACCAAACCATGCCCCCAGCGGAGAAAGAACCGTTTTAACTCAAGAGAATATTCAGGTGTTATTTTCATCAACAAAGACAACATTTTTTCAAAAAGAATGTGATGATTGGTATATCCATGCTTATAGATTTTTAGCAGTCGTAGGCCTCCGCCCCGGCGAGCTGTGCGAGTTGAAGCGCAATAAACAGTCGGATAATGCTCAAGTGGTAGTGCACGGCAGCTATAATAAATACGGTGAGCACACCAGCGGCAAAACCAAAAATGCGATACGCACTTTCATACTGCCGAATCTTGCACAACAGATTCTTACGGATCAGGTAAATATGCTGAAGCAGAACGGTATTGTGTCTATGTATCTCTTCCCCAACAGAAGCGCCGAGCAAGCCACGTCGCGGGAACTATACAAGCGCTGGCAAGCATATCAAAAGTCTAATGGCATTGACCCTATATCACTTTATGAGTTGCGACACACCTTTGTTTCCCTGTGCCGTCGCTCAATACCCGAGGCGCTCATAAAGCCGGTTTTAGGGCATAGCTCCAAAATGCCAAGCTACGACACCTACGGACATGAAATAGACGGCGATGCAGATTATGTTGCTCAAAAAATCCAAGAAATATATGACGAGTTGCTTCAAAAATAAAATAATTGATATCTCAAAGGGGCAAACGCCTCTTTTTTTTGTTCGGTGGGTTTAAAAGTGGGTTTATCTAAATATTTAACAAAGCAAAAAACCGCATTACAATGCGGTTTTTCAATGGTCTGGGTGACAGGAATTGAACCTGCGACCTCTTGAACCCCATTCAAGCACGCTACCAAACTGCGCTACACCCAGAAGTTCCTTGCTTTTTTCAGCACGATATTTATTTTAACATATTTCAGCCGTTTTGCAAGCATTTAATTTGTAATATATAAATTCTTCGGCGGTAATTTTCATTCTTCTTCATTATATATATGAAGTTTCTGCTCCATTTTTGCCATGATATGAGCAACAAACCCGCCGAAAGCAGAACCCCTCGGCGAGCTTGCGCCGCTTTCACCACGACAGTCAACACGCTATATCTCCCCCACCCCGCGATAGGCCAGATCATAAAACCTCATACCCTTTTCATGATCCATACCGGCGGGCGACATCAGCGTGGCGAAGGCGTCCAGCGATATATCCGCCCATTCGCCGGCCTTTTCGTAGTATTCCGCCCGGTCTATTTTCATATCTGCGAAGGAGGTTTTCATGCCCAGCCGCCTTATGTAGCCGTCCAAATACCTCACCAGCTCAAGGTAGAGCGCCTCGTCGCTTTCGCCCGCCAGACCAAGGCGCTTGGCCAGCACCAAAAGCGGCTGCTGCACCCCGCACATATACACGCCCGCGGGCAGCATCAGCCCGCACACCACTCCGTGCGGCAGAGCATATTCCGGGCCGGGGTGGTCGTATGAGTGCACTATGCCCGTACAGGAGTTGGTTATCGCCACGCCCGCCATGTTGGCCGCCATGTGCACACCACGCCTATGCGATTTTTGCCTAGCGTGGACAGGAAGCGCCTAGGTTGGTCGTAAGCATGCCAACCATCCTACCCGGTGCCTTGATCGCTTTTGAGGTCAGCGCCATAATAACCAGCATGGTTGTGAGCAGCGCCAGCATGATCGATATATTACCTGTGAAAGTAAACTCTGTGAATGCCGTAGCGTATAACGGTATAGACTCCATTGCGTTGGAAAGATATCTTCAAACCGTCGAATATAGGGAAGCCCACTCCCAGATACGTTCCCACGCATATCGCGGCGAAGGCTATTGCCTCAACGTTCGCATTTATTTATTTTATATGGTGAATTATTCGCGATATTTCGATATAATACTTATGTGATGGAATGATTGGATCGGGGGTAATTTATGGAACAACTAAAAAAAACCAAAGCGCGGCAGAATTTTCTGCTGTTTTGGCTGCTCTCAGCCTTTGCCGTCTATGCCGTATACGTGGTTTTGTTTGGCACGCTATCCACCTCCATGATGGATTTTTACGCCATAAACACGGGCCAGCAGGGCATTTTCACAATGGTGGGCAGCGTGGGTGGCATTGCGGCGGCGCTTTTTTGCGCGCTCTGCGGCGAACGCTTTTCCAAGCTGCGCGCCATAGCCGTGGGTGCGCTGTTGCTGGGCGCGGCCACGCTGTTTATTGGCAGCGCACCGCCCTATCTTTGGGTGTGCATTTGCTCGCTTTTGTGCGGCGTTGCCTACACCGTAATAGACGTTATGGGAAATTCCGCCGTTACCGAATATTTTCCCTCCCGCGCCAAAACGCTGCTGCCCATGATACAGATATTGTTCGGCGTGGGCACTATGGCCAGCCCCTTTTTGGCCACCTCGCTGCTCACGGCAGGCGTATCGCGCTCCTTCGTGAACCCGTTTCTCTTAGTGGGCTGCCTGAGCGTGGCGGTGGTCATATTCTATTCCACATCGCTGAAGCGAGCCGCTCCCTACCTGCACGCCGTGGATCTCAAGAGCATGGCCGCCTCCGCCAAGCAAAACCCGGGCGAGGTATTTCGCTCCTGGAAATCCTGGGTGATAATGCTTGCCAGCAGCCTATTTTGCGCCTTCAACACGGCCATAATAGCGTGGTACCCCGCCTTTTTCAGCCTGTACCGCGATATGAGCGCGGAGGGCGCGGCGCTCATGCTCACGCTTTTTTACGTGGGCATATTGCTCATGCGCCTTGTGAGCCCCTTCATACTCAAGAGATTGCAGCCGCAAAGGGTGTTCGTCTATTTCAGCTTTGTTAGCGTGGCGCTAATGCTGATCGCCATAAACACGCAGTCTATCGCAGCCGCGATGGTGTTCACCACGCTGGGCGGCGCGTTTTTGTCGCTGAACACGGTGTGCACCATAATGATAGCCACCAAGCTTTTTCCCACGCGCAAGGCCTCGGCCACCTCGCTCGCCGTATTTTCCTACAACATTGGCGGCATGATAGCCCCCTTCACCGTGGGCGTGGCCGCCGAAACGCTAGGCTTGCAGCTGCCGCTGAGCATAATGTGCGGCGTGTTTGCCTGCGGCGCGGTGGTAATGGCGGTGCTGAGCCGCAAATGCGCCGAGGAGCTTCGGGGGATTTGAGTTTGCGGTGGAGTGCATTTTCTAGCGTAAAACACCAAGACTCCCCCCCGCCATTCCGGCTTGGTGAGTTTTGGCGTTTCGCAAATATTTTCCATATTTATAGCGCTATATTCTCACGCAATCAAAATCCATCTTTTCCGCAAACACCTCTATCTCCTCCGAAAGATCCCCCATTCCCAGCGCAGAGTGATGCCCTGGCGCCTGTCTGCACCAATCGTTAAAAAATTCGCTGAAAGGCTTTTCTATCCGAACACGACAATTTGGGTTGCCTATTTTCAATATGTCGCCGGACACTATATTTCCTATGGTATATATCAGCTTGAATGGCTTTTTCGTTCCAAATTGCGAAAGGTTCAGTATTGTGCATTCACCCTCCTTCATTTTGAAATTTATGCCTAGACCCTCGCCCGTTTTGCCGTGGTGCACGGTGAGGTTTTCGAGCAGCGGCTTGCCCTCCGCCATATCCACGTTGCCCGGCCCATCGTGGCCCGCGTAGAATATATTGTTTTCAAAATCGAGCGACATAAACTCCATAAACATGCCTCCCCCGCCCAGCATATTTATTAGCTTCATGCCCATAGCCGCCTTTACATCTCCCTCGGTAACGCCCGGTATGCCCATTGCCGTAAGCCGAGATGCCGCCAACGCTGATTGCGAACGCAGCTCTACCATATAGTCTTTCTCGCCCCACCAATAATAACCGAATGCATCTATGCCGTGTTTTTTTATCACCTTGTCAAAGGCGACGGCGATCTTAGCCGATTCCCGCATATGCTCGTTAGTTACACTGCTGTCCACCTCGTAATATTCGCGAAATTCATGATACATGCGTTCCAGCTCCGCATTCGTGACCCGCTTATATTCTTCCTCCACCTCCTCAACCTCCGGGCGGCACAAAAGCTGGCCAGTGGCGCGCAATATCCTATGATCGTCCGTGGGCATGTCTATCATATTCGTGTAGGTATTGCCTATCACCGCAAAACGGCATTGTGAAAAGGCGGTCGCCGCCGCCGCGCCCATGCAGGCGCTCTTTATTTTTTTCCAGAAACGTTCATCCCCAAAATGCCCGCTCACCACCTGAAATTCCTTGTTCATTGCGGTCATTGCGCAGGCATATTCGGGTAGGCCGCATATGCCCTCATGGTGCAGGTACACATCCGTCCCCGCGTTTTTCACGTCGTAATTCGCGTCCTCATGCGCGTTGAGAAGCCTTATAGGCACATTTACCACTTCCAGCGTGGGCACTATCATCATGCCCGTAGTGTAGCCGAATGGAAATATGAGCAGTATGTCTATATCGTTTTCCGCGAAAAAGGCGGCGGCCTCCTGCGCGCTCTCAAAATCATCCGCCAGACCGGCCGTTTTAACCTCGCCTATCCGAGACAGCCCGCAGACCAGCGCTTCATACATTTTGGTGCCCATCTTCTTTAACTCCGGATACTGCTCCCAGTAAAATTTATGTCCGGTGGGCAACAGCCCAATCTTAGGTGTAATAGTAGATTTCAACATTTATACCTCTCCTGTCTGTCTTTTAATTATTAGCCTCAATGCATTTTCCCTAAATATAAGCCTTCGCTCCTCCGCAGATATGCGTGCTCCCAAAACCACGCCCAGCGGGTAGTTGTATGACTGCATGGGCGCATCCGTACCGAAGAGCACCTTTTCCGCGCCCGCTTTTCCAACCATTTTTTCCAGCACACCGTTTAGCCTGCCCGTGTCGCAGGTGTCCATATAGGCATTCTTGTAGCAGCACGCCAGCTCTATGGCCTCATCCACCTGCCCCTGTATGGAATGACCCATTATGAATGTGAGCCTTGGGTATTTGTCCAGTATCGCGGCAATCTTATCCGCGGAGTTGCAGGACTCTCCGTTCATGGATACACCCCAGGTATGGGACAGTACCAGCAGCGCGTTTTCGTCCGCATATTCCAAAATCGGCGCGTACAGCGGGCTGGTGATCTCCGTTCGGTGATAGTCTGGCAACAGCTTTATTCCCACATAGCCGCTGTTTTGGGCAAAGGCCTGCGTTATAGCCTTTCTATCTATGCCAAGCTGTGGATTTACGCCGTAGTACCCGCGTATTCGCTTCGGGTATTTTTTCATTGCCTGTGTTATCTGCTCTCGCCTGCTATTTGCGTTGAAAAGATCCTCGCAGGGTGAGCAGGCAATAAAATCTATTCCTGCCTCGTCCATAAAACGTACCATTGAATCCGCATCGTGCTCCGGATAATACAGGCAATACTGTATGCCCATGTGGGTGTGCATATCTATGACTTTATAGGATAAGTTCCAATCTATCACAGCACTACCTCCGAAAGCAGCCTATCCAAATTGTCGTAGGCTATGTTCTGCTTTTCCTCTTCGGTAATATTTGCCCTCATAAGAGCGTGCATAGCGCCTCCCATATTGTTTGTGGGGAAGGCCGTGCCAAAAAGCATCCGTTCGCTGCCGTAATATCCGCAAACCTCCTCAAATCCCCTCAGCATGCCAAAATCTCCCGTTTCAAAGTAGAAGTTTTTGTAGTTTTCAAGCAGCGGATATACATACCTCGCACTGGGCCAGCAACCTATATTGCACAGCACAACGGTGAGGCTGGGAAATTCGGCCAGCAGACCATACACTGTTTCAAAGCCGTTTCTAGGCTCTACGTACAGCGGTATCTTGAGCTCTGCCATAAGCTCCAACTGGCGGCGCATTGTGGTTGCGCACAGAAAGTAACGGTTCGCTTCTGGGAAGGCTCTCAGCGCCTTTACACCGTTTTGCTTCATGCTTTCAAAAAACACTTCCGGCGCGTATTCCCGGTCTGTTACGCAGGGCAAAACCGTCCAGGATGGTATAAGCCTATCCATTCCCGCTACCTCGTCCATCAATATTTTATTACCCGAGGTAGGATCTAGCTCCAGCATGGTTTTGTGCCACACAAGCGCCTTCTCTATGCCCGCATGATCCATATATTCCAGCAGGCTCGCGGCGTCGTTCGCCGTATCCACCTTCTCCAGCACAATGAATCTTTCGTGGTTCACCACCTCGTGATTCACCACCTCCGCGCCAAAGCACGCGTTAGAATCGAAAAATCTCACTTTTTCACCCCATTTCACTTCAGCCGCTTTTTCGGTTTTTGATTATGTCCAGCGTTACAGCGAATATGAGCACAAACCCTATTATCACATCCTGCCAAAATGACTGCACGTCCAGCATCACCATGCCATTGTTTAACGTACCCAGCAGCAATGCGCCTACCAGTGCACCCACAATGGAGCCCTTGCCGCCCGTTAGGCTCACCCCGCCCAGTACGGCGGCGGATATTGCCTGAAAGTTTAGGTTGGGCGCCGCCGAGGGCAATGCCGCGCCCAGTTGAGCCGTCCACAGTATTGCCGCTACCCCCGTTACCGCACCATGTATTATAAACAGCAAAAATATATTGAACTTTACGTTTATGCCGGACAGAAAAGCCACCTTTTCATTTCCGCCTATAACAAAAAACCTACGGCCGAGCGTTGTTTTATTCGCAAGCCACCAAAACAGCAGTACGATGCCCACCATCAATATGACCGCGTTGGGTATAAAGAATGTAAAATCACGCCCGATGAATTTCAGCACCGGATCCGCCACCGTTATGGACAGCGCGTTTGTTATTATATAGGCTATTCCGCGAAACATCTGCATGCTGGCAAGCGTTGCAATGAAAGGGTTTATGCCCACATAGGCAATCAAAAAACCATCCAGAGCGCCCACCAATATCGCTATGGCCATGCAGGCCAATATAGCTATCCAAACGTTTATTCCCGCGCGCATCATAACGCCCATCACGCATGAGCCCAGCGCTATAATGGAACCCGCCGCGAAATCTATCTTGCCCGCCGCCAGCACCAGCGTGGTAGAGCAGGCCAGTATGCCCACAATAGAGGCATACAGGAAAATATTCATAAAATTGCTCAGCGAGAGAAAATATTCCGAAGTGAGAGAAAAGAACACTATCATTATCACATAGGCTATTATAAGAGGCAAAAAGTCTATAGTTTTCATCTTGCCCCAGGCTTTTTTCAGTATCCCTTCACCGTCCATATCAATTACCTCCTATAGCTGCAGTCACGATATTCTTTTGAGTCATCTCGCTGCGCTCGTTAAATATCCTGTTCACACTGCCCTCATACATCACCAATATTCTATCGGACATTGCCAGCAGTTCCGGCATTTCCGAGGTTATCATTATTATTGCGACGCCGTCCGCCGAAAGCTTATCCAGCAGTTTGTATATCTCGGATTTAGAACCCACGTCTATTCCGCGCGTGGGGTCGTTCAATATAACGATCTGCGGGTCCACCTCCAGCCATTTCGCAAGTATAACCTTTTGCTGGTTGCCTCCGCTCAGCGCCTCCGTTTTGGTGGTCGTGGAGGGCGTTTTTATGGACAGCGCACCCACCCACTTTTTCGCGATTCTTTCCTCCACCGCACTCTTTATGGTTTTTCCGTGCTTGTTCGTCTGGTAGTACGGCGTCATTATGTTTTGGCGTATGCTGTGTATCAGCACCAGCCCCTCCACCTTCCTGTCGCTCGGCAAAAAAGCTATGCCGGAGCGTAGACAACGTTCCGGCGAGCGCATATCCAGCTTCGCGCCATTTTTCATCACGGTGCCACGCATATTCTTATTGCTGCCAAAAAGCGCCTGCCCAAGCTCCAAATGTCCTGAGCCCATGAGCCCGTATATCCCCAAAACCTCGCCTGCGCGCAGATCGAACGAGACCTCTTTCAAAAACTCCGTAGAAAGCCCCTGCACATGCAATATCTCTTTGCCCGGCACGTTTGTCTTTTTGGGATACATATCCGTTATTTTACGGCCAACCATCATGGATGTAAGCTCATCCTTGTCCGTTTCCGCCACGGGCGTCTCGCCCACGGTGCGCCCGTCCCGAAGCACCACCACGCGATCGGCTATGCGCATTATTTCCTCTATTTTATGCGTTATAATAACCACGGCCACGTTCCTAGTACGCAGATTTTCTATGCACTCCATAAGCACATCTATCTCGGTATCGTTTAGAGCGGAGGTCGGCTCGTCCAATATCAATACCTTGGCCTTTGCATATATCGCCCGTGCTATCTCAATTTGCTGGCGCTCCGCCACATGGTAGGAGCCTATGGGTTTTTTGAGATCCACCTTGAGGCCTATTTCGTCCACCGCCTCCTGCGCCTGCCTGTATACCTCTCTCCAATCAACCAACCGTCTGTTTTTATCTCCGTAATTGTTTATATACAAATTTTCCGCAACGGAAAGCATGGGTACGAAAGCCAGTTCCTGATGCACCACATTTATGCCCAGCTCCTTGGCCTGCTGAGGGTTGTGCATAATTATGGGCTTACCGTCATAATATATCTGCCCCTCGTCCGGCCTATGCACGCCCGAAAGCACGTTTATGAGCGTAGATTTGCCCGCTCCGTTTTCGCCTAGCAGCGCCAGCACTTCGCCCCGCCTAATATCCATGGAAATGCCGTCCAGCGCTTTTACCCCCGGAAAACTTTTGGAAATATTCTCAACCTTCAAGATCACGTTATTTTCCACCACGTTTTCTCCCAAATTCTTTATTTACTTTTTGCGGAGCGCATAGGCTGCCCGCATGCGCTCCGCATTTTTTCATATGCAAAAGCCCGTTCTATACGATCTGCTTATTGAAATTCCTCCGGGAATTCCGTGTATACGTTTTTGCGGTCTATTATGTAATGCTCGGGATAGTATTCTTCCTCCAACTGTTCGCCGTTCAGTATTTTTTCCACTATGTCCATGCAATAATCGCCGTATTTTTTGAAGTTGTATACCTCCGATGCCGAATACAACTCCCATTCCGGCTCTTCAGGCGTGTTTTGCAGATACTCTATATAGTCATACTCTCCCTGGCTAACCATAAGGCATTGATCCTGCCGGTTTGCCGTTTCCACTGCGGCGCTCGCGCCCAGACGCATCGTGCTGTGCGCGGGTGTGATGGCTATTTTCTCAAAGTTGGGATGTGCCGAGAGAAAATCCGCTACTCTCTGCTGCGCTGTTGAGGTATCCTGTCCGCCGTCCACATAGAAGACCTTGTCATCCGGAAAATCCGGGAATACTTTTCTGAATCCCTCTATTATGTTGTTTGTTCTGGCCAAAACCGCCTCGCCTGATATTGGGTCTTCCACAACCAGCAGCGCATCCGGCTCACCGCCCCATTTTTCCTTGGACAGATTGCCCGTATACTCGCCCACTATCGGACCCACGCCATAGTTGTTCGCGCCGAAGTATACAGCGCCCGGATGTGCTATATCCACAGCTATAACGGGTACGTTCGCCGCGTTCATCTTTTCCATTATGGTGGGCGCCACGCTGGCATCCACATTGAATTCTATGAACACGTCTATCCCCCTCAGCAGCATAGCGTCCGCGTTGCTCACGGCCACCTGACCGTCCAGCTTGTTATTCATGTAAACGAGATCATAGCCCTTGGCCTCGGCTGCACGCTCCATGCTCTGCTTTATTATGGTGTGCTGGGGTGCGGTCTCCGCTATGTTGGCAAACCCAACAACGGGCCGTTTTCCCTCCTCCGGCGCTTCGGCGGATGCCGATTTCTCGGGCGCTTCGGGAGCCGCCGGTGCCGCCGCCGCGGTGGCCTCAGCAGGCGCTTCAGGAGCCGCTGGTGCCGCAGATTCGGGTGCCGGCTGTGCCGCGGGCGCGCATCCCACCACCGCCAAGATAAGCATCAAGCATACTGTCAAACATAAAACCTTTTTCATTGTTTTCCTCCTAGATTTTTATTACGCATGAATAGTATATTCATAGCAAACAGTTCAAAATGTAAGTGAGTTATTCCCGGCCGAAAAGATAGTCCAGCGCATTATCACGAATGAGGCGGTCTATGCTTTCCCCGCTCAAACCATGCGCGCGCAACATAGGCACTATAGCTGTGAAAATATGATCGTAGCCCGTTCCGTCAAAACGGTGTAGCAGTGATTTTAGGCAAACATCGTTTGCTAAAAGGATTTGTTTGTGATAGTGTTTGTCGCACAGCTTTTTAATCATGGCAACCCTGTTTTCGTCAGTCTCGAAGGGGCCTCCGGCAAACGCTCCCTCCTGTTTTTCCAGTGTAAATTCCTTGCCGAAATCGTCGAACTCTATGTATACTCCCAATTCAAGCAGGCCTATTATCAAGGCTTCGTCGAAGCTCACGTCCACATGACATATGCAGACCGCTTCGGGCGCAACTCCCTGCGCCAAAAGCAGCTCGGCCGCCTGCATCGCCGCCTTGCTCCAGGGGTAGGTGTGCACCGTTAGAGGCAGTCCGCTTTGAAGCTGCACTCTGGCTGCTGCCAGCAGCGAACGCTCTTCCACCGCACTTACGCGCTCTCCGGTGCCGATCTCGCCAATTATGCCCGGCCGTATGTCCGTTCCCTCTATTCCCCGCATCACCTCTTTCATCATCCAGTCGTATATCTTTACGGTATCCCAGCCGATATATTCCACCGGGAGCGATTCTTCCACGAACAGGCCGCAGCCCGCCACTATGTGCAAACCGCTTTGCTTGCTAATATATCGCAGCTTTTCCACATCCCGGCCCAGACCCACCGTTGTCACATCCACCAAGAGATTCACGCCCCGCTCGGCCGCGTATCTCAGTTCGGCAAGCGCGCCATGCGCATCGTCCAACCGAAGATTGTCGTACACTAGATAGGGATTTTTCTTTAGCATAGCCTTATTTTGGCCGTTTACCGGCTGTATGTACAGCTCTCTTTCATATTCGCCCGTCGGCATTACGGCTTCGTGCGTCATGTCTATGAATACATGCTCGTGTACGCACAATTGTTTCACATCCGCCCGGCAGATCTTTCCCAAAACCGTGTTCAATTCTCTCATTCGTCACACCATCATGCCAGCCTAACGCGCTTAGGAATTGTTTTTAATCCACTCCTCAAAATAGCTGCGCATATAGGGGCAGAGCGTCTGCGCGCCCTCATTCGTTATAACAAAGCCCTCCTCCACGCGGTTGCTGCCGCCCGCCAGCCCAAAAAGGCTGATATCCGTATTCACCGTCATGCCCTCTTCAAAAACGGCCTGCGTTTTCTCATCGGGATATGGGCTCTCCGCCTCCGCACAGCCTATTCCATGAAGCGGCGGGTATACGTCGTATTCCTCCAGCCCTTCCTTGCGGAAATAGTCTCTCACGGCTTTCACAAAATCCTTCATTGGCACGCCCGCCTTCAAATAAGGATATCCGGCGGCGCTGGCCTTTATGAGCACGTCCAGCACCCTGCGCGTTTGCTCAGAATACGCGCCCACGGCGAAGGGTATCTCATAGGTGGCCACATAGCCCTCGTATTGAACGGCCATGGCGCACATTATCATGTCGCCGTCCTCTATTAATTTGTTTTCCGCCCTGCCGATTATTGTGGCGGAACGGTCTCCTGAGCCGAATACGGTGAATATCACCGCTTCCGCGCCTTCCTGCCGCGCTATGCCCTCAGCAATGCCCGCGGCGTAGCGTTCTGTTTTACCTATAAGATCGGCTTGCATCATGGCCACAAAGCCCTTTTCCGCCATCCTTGCCGCTTCTTTTAAGCAGGCTATTTCGTTTGCGCTCTTTGTTGCGCGCAACTCGAACAATATGGGGCTGGCGTCCAAGACCGGGCAACCGAAAGCCTTGCGTATATTGGTGAGTAGTGATTCTGACATATCAGCTATTCCGGCAATGCCCAGCGCGCTCAAACTCCCCAGTTCCCGCGCCAGTTTTTCAAAGCTGGAATAATTTGCGTGAGGATAATCTATTTCGTCCGGCACCGTGACACACAGAAAATCTGGTACTAGGCGTATATCCTCCCATATGCTCATCTCTCTTGCCACCTGCTCTCCCTCGGGCGCGCACAGCAATATTGGCTCCTCATCTTTCCTTATCAGCAGCGCCCCCCGCTCGAATATGGGCCAGAAATTTGAAACGTAACGCAGATTCTCTTTTCTGTATTCATCGCCGTATACCAGCACCGCGTCCATCCCCAGCCTGCTCATGCGATCCTTTATCTTTTCAATTCTCTCTTTGAATTCCTCTATAGGTATTTTTATCATTTTCTCCTCCATATCATTCGGAATGTCCCAGCAGAGCTATGTACGCCAAATTCTTTTGATTTACGTCCATACGGCCATATTGCACGATCACGTTCACGTCGCTTGTTATCCTCAGCGAATACTGCACACCTTCCCCAAGCTCCACGCCGCAAAACACTGTTTCATCATTCGAATAAAACGCGCTTATGCGACGCGCAGATGCAGTATAGCTAAGACCCAAAACCGGCTCTCTGTCGGCAAAGTAAACGTCTATATTGCAGTGTGCGTCAATATCTTCCGTGTTTAATATCATTATGCACTCATGCCCGACATAACTTTGGTCTCCTCCCTCGTTTAGGGGCGGCTTGTATCCATCCACGATATACCAGTCCTTTTTGCCCGCCATAAAAACCTCCTTTATATTTACTTTTCATCATAATTGATACATTGCTTCAAAAATACAGAAAAACGTTTTTCTGAGTTGCTTAAAAAATTGCTTGGTTGCACGGCTGTATTTTTTACCAGCCTTTAAGCGCCCAGTCACTTTTTGCAGTTTTTACAGTAGAGTTTCTTATTACCAGCTGCCCTGTTAAAAAAATGTTGTCTTGTGGCACTTTTTTGCACTCGATCTTGTCTATCAAAAGGTTTAGCGCCCTATAGCCCATCTCGAAACGGGGCACGTCTATAGTGCTGAGTTGCGGCTCTATAAGAGAGCTGGGGAAAATATTATCAAATCCCATAATAGCAAGCTCTTGGGGTATTTTTATACCAAGATTCAAAGAAGCCTTTATTGCGCCTATTGCCATCTGATCGTTTGCGGCGAAAAGAGCTGTCCATGATGGTTTCCTCTCTCCGCCGAAAGCCTGCTTTATTGCGTCGTATCCGCCTGAGGGTAAATAATCTCCTAGCAGATAATTTTCTTTTTTTTCGGGTATGCCCGCCTCCCAAAGTGCCTCTTTATAGCCGCGCGTATTGTCTGCGCAGAGCGGCAAATATTCCGGCCCGCCCAATATGGCGATATCCTCATGCCCAATGTCTATAAGGTGCTTTATTGCCATCTTTGTGTATTTGACATGATCTATACCCACAAAGCCTATTTTATCCGAACCGAGCGAGCTTTCAAGCGTGACTATGGGCACATCCTTTTGAGATGCCTTTTGCGTCAGCGTATCAGCATATTCGCTCATATCCGCCATTTTGCAACAAGAATCCAGCAATATGCCATCCACCCAGCTTGATTTTAGAAATCTGAGGTTTTCTTTTTCCTCTTCGATATCATATCTGGTGCTGAGATAAAGCAGCTTGTATCCGCGTTCCTTGGCCGCCACATCTATGCCCTCCAGCACATCGGGAAAAAATATCATGGTGATCTTTGGCAATACTACGCCAATATTATGCGTTCGTTTGCTTTTTATGCTTCCCGCCATTCTATCTAGCTGAAAATCCAGCTCCCCTATGGCTTGGTTTACCTTCTGTGAAAGCTCCACGCTAACATACTTTGTTCCGTGTATCACATGAGACACGGTGGATATGGATACGCCCGCTTTTTTCGCAACATCAGTTATACTTGACATAAGCTCTCACACATAATATTTTTATTGGCCGGAGTATAGTAAAATTTTCTTGAACTTGGGAGTTGATATCATCATAACAGAAAAACGTTTTTCTGTCAATACTTTTTTTTCACATATCACCATTTCCGTTCTTCGGCAAAATGAGATTGGTATCAACTGCTCCGGCTGCCAATCCGCGGTATTTTGCATTTTTCAATAATTTTTGCCTCACAAAAATAGGGCTGTGGAGAAAATATAGTCCACAGCCCTCATGTCTATTATCAATTTTATACTATTTCGGAATAACCGGACGCGCCGCTCATTTCAGCGTGAGTGCCTTGGAATCCACAGAAGCTCCGCGTATGGATACGCCGCCCACCCTCACCACGGGCACTATTTTGAAATAGTTCTTGCTATTTGGCGCCAGCCCCGTGAATGTATATTCCGTTTGCCCCTTCACAGTTTCTATGTGCTTAAACTTTCCGTCTATTTTGCGATACAGGCGGTAATAGTTTACTCCCTCTGCCGCCTTCCACACAACGCGCACACTGCGCACCGTCTTTTTGGTGTATTTTACCCCCTTCGGCGCGCTCGGGCGTGTGG
>CAYXFB010000047.1:0-20800 GCA_964464145.1 uncultured Christensenella sp. | reverse complement strand
CACTTTGCTTCTTCTTTTTTCTTCCTACCCCAATCTTTAGTATAGAGCCAAAAAACGTCCGCGACCCTTTCGGGGTGGCGGACGTTTTGTTTACACATCAGGGCCTACCGTACTATAAATTCCTTCTTTTATGTTGTACATACCTCGCCGCTTGCGGTGGGGTGCTGATTTTTTTAGCTTTATCACTGTGAAACGCCGTATGTCGCTTCGTATTCGGCAGTCGCCTGCTGGATCTCCGGACGGCTCTTTCCGCACTGCGGCGCGGCCAGCGAGCAATTCTTGGGGCAGGCCGTGCAAAACATGTTGCGCAGGAATTCCTGCAACGTTATCTGCTCTGCCACGGGCTCATCCGCAGAGTATGTCTGTTCGCTTGCGCTGTTTTTCGCGTTTGGCGTTATATACTCTCCGCTTTCGGCCGCAGCCTCCGGCAAATTTACCGAATCCTCCGTGGACTCGCCGGGCAGAGCTGCTCCCGCTCCCGCCCCCGCGCCGTAATATGTTTCTTGGGGGAGCAGCGGCAGCAGCTCTTCCTCGCCGTTTTCCTTGGAGCTTCCGCTCACCGCGCTGCCGGCGGGCACCGTGGCAACCTCCAGCACATAGTCCTTGCCGCCGCTGCCCATAAGCGAAAGCACATTATTGTACACCACGAACATGGCAAGCGCCACCGCGCCCACGCCCACCATCGCCGTTTTTAGCGCCGCCGCGCGGCCTTCGGCGAACAGCCTCCTCGCCATATGCACAATGAACCTCCAGTGCAGCACCGTGTGCAGCGCAAGCGCTCCGCCCATGATGTAGGACGACCATTTGTGCAGTGTTATGAGGCCGTCCGTGGCTATATTGAGCGCGGGAAAAACGTACATGGAAATCATTATTCCCGTCACGGTAACTATTACGGTTCCCGCGAGCAGCGCTATATTCAGACCCAGCCTGAAAAGCTGTTTTTTGTGCTTTTCCTTATTTCTGAAAAAGCTGCCTATCGCCTCTATCCATTTTTTGTTTATAAGCAGATGTATTGCCACAATGCCAACGATCACAAGCCCCACCACTTCGTGGAAAAGCAATCCCGTGGCGGTAGTGTTGTATAATAAAATAAAGATAACTATCATTGCTATGTCCAGTATTATTCTTACCACATTTTTCTTTTGCATACATCCTCCTCCTTTCATGTTTGATTGTGTGTTTATAGAAAACCATCTCCTCCGGCGCTGTCCCCGGAGGTGTGTATAAATAATTATGGTCTTTACTTACAATGCTATTATGCCTTTTTTATGTGACCCGCCGTTGACTAAAGGCTAAAAGAAATGTGAACGGCATCTGTATTATTTATGAATTGGCTAAATTTTTTATAAAAATGACTTTACTTTTCCCGAGCTATGTTGTAATATATACATATGAACAAATGTACATATATTCATACAACTAATATGGAGGCATACGATGCATAAGGACGAGTGTAAGAAATCTGAGGTAATAATTGCCAAGAGCGAGGAGGCGCACATAGCGGAGTTTTTCAAAATGCTGGGCGATCCGGGCAGACTGCGCATAGTGTGCGCGCTGCTGGGGACGCGCATGTGCGTGGCGCATCTGGCAGAGCAGGTGGGTATGGAGCAATCCGCGCTTTCCCACCAGCTCAGAAACCTCAAAAACTCCGGCCTCGTAAAGAGCGAGAAAAACGGAAAGCAGGTTTTTTACAGCCTGGATGACGAGCACGTGAGCCTCATACTAAAGCAGGCCGCCGACCACGCGCGGCACAGATGGGAGGAATAAAAAAATGTCACACGAACACGCAATAAACTGCACCTGCGCGCACTGCCTTGAGGCCAAAAAGGCCACGCAATGCGCGCATAACCACACGGCTCACGCCCACAACAAGGACGAGCCGGCCGAGGGGGACGAGGAGCCCTGCTGTAGCAACGGCCACACCGAGGAGGATGGCTGCGGCTGCGGCCACGAGCACACCGGAGCCTTCAAAAAATATCCCCTGCGGCTGATATTCGGCATTGCCGTCTTTGCCGCCGCAATGGTGGTATCCAACGCGCTTGCGCTGCCGCAGTGGGGCGAGCTTGCTCTCTTCGGCGCCGCCTACATAATATTGGGCGCAAATGTGCTGTTCGCGGCAGCCAAAAACATAGCGCGCGGCAAGATCTTCGACGAAAACTTCCTCATGACGGTGGCCACAATAGGCGCTTTCGTGCTGGGTGACTACGCCGAGGGCACCGCCGTCATGCTGTTTTACCTTATAGGCGAAACGTTGAGCGATCTGGCGGTGGAAAAGAGCCGCCGCTCCATAACGGAGCTCATGGATCTTCGGCCGGACTACGCCAACATAGAGCGCAACGGAGCCATAGAGCGCGTGCAGCCCGAATCGGTGGCCATTGGCGATATTATAGTTATAAAGCCGGGCGAAAGAGTGCCGCTGGACGCCCTTTTGATGGAGGGCAGCTCCACGCTGGACACCAGTTCGCTAACGGGCGAAAGCCTCCCGCGCGACGTTGCGCCGGGCAGCGAGGTGCTGGCGGGCTGCATAAACGGCGCAGGCCTGCTGAAGGCTAAGGTGCAGCGAGGTTACGCGCAATCCACGGCGGCCAAGGTACTGGATATAGTGGAAAACGCGAGCAGCCGCAAGGCCGAGACGGAAAAATTCATAACAAAATTCGCGCGTTACTATACGCCCATAGTGTGCGCGGCCGCGCTGGCCGTGGCCGTCATACCCTCGCTGGTTACGGGTGAATGGAGCGTTTGGGTGTACCGCGCGCTGCTCTTCCTTGTTATCTCCTGCCCCTGCGCGCTGGTGGTGGCCATACCCTTGAGCTACTTTGGCGGCATAGGCGGCGCGGGCAAAAACGGCATACTGGTGAAGGGCGCGAACTACATGGAAGCGCTCACGAACATAACAGAGGTGGTTTTCGACAAGACGGGCACGCTCACAAAGGGCGCTTTCGAGGTTACAGAGCTTGCGCCGCAGCAGGGCACAAGCGATGAAAAGCTGCTCTTTACGGCCGCAATAGCGGAATCCGGCTCCTCCCACCCCATAGCCGTATCCATAATGAAAAAATACGGCAAAACGATAGACCAGAGCGAAATAAACAGCTATGAGGACATAGCGGGCTACGGCGTAAAGGCGGAATATGGCGGAAAAACCATATTGGCGGGCAGTGCGCGGCTGATGGAGCGCGAGGGTATAGCCTTCGCCCGTTCGGACGCGGCGGGAACGCTGCTCTATGTGGCCGAGGACGGTGCATATATAGGGCATATAGTTATAGCCGACAGCCTCAAGGCGGATGCGGCGGCGGCCATAGCAAGCCTGCGTGAGATGAAAATAAAAACGGCAATGCTAACGGGAGATAACCGCACAATTGCCGAGGCCATAGCCCAAGAAGCGGGCGTGGACGATGTGAAAAGCGAACTGCTTCCGCAGGACAAGGTGAGCGCACTTGAGGAGATATGCGCCGCTCAAAAGGGCGTGGCCTTCGTGGGCGACGGCATAAACGACGCGCCCGTGCTCGCCCGTGCCGATGTGGGCATAGCAATGGGCGGCCTGGGCAGCGACGCGGCCATAGAGGCGGCGGACGTGGTGCTCATGACAGATCAGCCCTCTAAAGCGCCGCTGGCCATAGGCATAGCCAAGAAAACAAAGCGCATAGTATGGCAAAACATAATATTCGCGCTGGCTGTAAAATCCATATTCATGGTGCTGGGCGTAGCAGGTCTTGTGGATATGTGGGCGGCCGTATTCGCCGATGTGGGCGTAACGCTGCTGGCCGTGCTGAACGCGCTGCGCGCGCTAAAGGTGCCGCGTATGAACTGAGCGTAGCACCATTTCAAAAAAATCTCTGTCGCGTCGCGGCGGAGATTTTTTCTGTGTAAAACATAATTTCACAATCATTGTAATATATGATATCATTATAGTAGGTTATTTTTATTACTGCTTGCGCATAAGCGGCGCAGCAACTTATAATTCTGGTGATTGCAGCGATTTTTCAGTATTTTAATAGCTTCAGGCATAGATTTATATATTACACTTTCATTCACAGGGGGATAACCGGATTTGAAAAATTCGTCTGTTTTAAAGGTTGCGTTGATAGCTATTGTTTTAGCGGCAATAATGTCCGTATCTGCGCTGGCGGCAATAGCTTCAAATAATAATTCTTATGGAAATCAATATCCCCAATTTTACAAGGCGTCCCTATCCGGCAGCTATACGCTGAATGGCGGTAGCGAAGTGTTTTCCATGCCGGACGACCTCAATTATGAGTTGCCGCGCAGCAAACACTCTATGATATTCAACGGGCATTTCGATCAGGCAATACCCTCTTCAGATTCAGTAATGATGCGCATCATAAATATGCGCGTTCATTTTTACATAAACGATCAACTTGCATACTCCTTTGGCGATCCATCCACTTTGCCATCCTATGTAAAATCGGCAGGCAATGTATGGGATTCTTTCCTCTCTTCCGGCATAACGCCCGAAGATGATATACGCATTGAACTGGAAAATATGTATATGAATCGCGATATAACATCTTTCAAATTGTTCTTTAATGATATGCGTTACGGAGATGAAGGTTCGATGATCGTCTCACAAATAACCCAAAATATGCCAAACAGTTTTCTCTCCATATTCGTGTTCTGCATGGGCATTGTTATGGTAGCCGTATATATTACGATGCGCGTCACAAAGCAAAATACGCCGCTCCTACTTATTTTTGCCCTTTTGTGCATAGCCAGCGGAATGTGGTTTTTTACAGATTTTAATGTACAGTGCTATTATGTTCCGGATGCCATTTTCAGCAACAGTATGGATATTATACTTATTGTGTTCACGGCAATATTCCTCATATTGTATTTTTATTATTGCATGAAAAATGCCCACCGCATAGTTCTGATATACATTGTTTATGCCTGGATCGGTCTGCTGCTGGTAGCCACAATAACGCAGTTTACCGGTGTTGCGGACTACTACGAATATTGGGATGCCATTTCCCTGCTTTTGCTTATTACCATTGGCATCAAGCTGATACTTTTTATATTGGAATGGCGCAAACATCCCGGTATGCATATAAAAGATCTAACTATAGCCGCCACAATAATGTGCACGGGTATAGTGATCGACGCATTTTTGAACTGGATGCAGTTCACCAGCGGAATTTTTTGGTTCAAGATATGCTTCTTGGCATCCATGCTATACCAATTTTTGATTGTAGGTAAATACATAAAAAATGTATTTGCGGATCAAGCTCAGTTGAAGATGCTGGAAATGGAGCATCAGGAGCTTTCACGCACCTTGGAATACCAACGGCTCTTCACCGAATCCACAAAGGGGCTATATGATCTTGTATATGAGCTTGACATAACAAACAATTGTGCCGGAGACCAAAGCGCCCGAGAATACTTTAAAAGCCTTGGGCTTTCGCCCAGTATAAACTTTTCCGAGGCACTTAAATATATAGCCAAACACAATGTTAAAAAAGGCTATGAGGATGGTTACCTCAAGACGTTCCAGCCCTCAAACGTTCTTAAAGAATTTTCTCGCGGCAGGGAATCGCTTCATTATGATTTCCCGTTTTCATGGAACGGTATAGAATATTATTGGGTACGCCTAAACGTGCGTATGTTTTTTTGGGAACCGGATAAAACGGTGCACATGATAGTGTTCCGCCAGAATATAGACAACGAAAAGCGACGCGAAGCAGAGCTTTCTGACAAACTGCTTAGAGACCCCTACACAGGCCTATACAATAAAGCGGCCACCACCAATCTCATAGACGAAGCCTTGACTTCGGATAATAATGCACTGTTCGCTTTTTTCATAATAGATATAGACAATTTCAAAACAGTGAACGACCGCTTTGGGCACGATGTTGGCGATAAGGTGATCGGCTATTTTTCCGAGCAATTGAAGGCGCAATTTCGAGAAAATGATATAGTTGGCAGAATAGGCGGAGATGAGTTTGCAGTCTTTGTTCCCATACCCAGCCTAGAGTGGCTGCAGGAAAAAGCTGCCGCCGTTGTAACATCTTTGTTCCACGAATATGCTTTTGGAACCTACATGTGCCGAACCTCAGCCAGCATGGGCATTTCAATAGCTCCCACGGACGGCACGGATTTTGAAGCGCTATATGTGGCGGCAGACAACGCACTGTATCAAACAAAGAGCCGCGGCAAAAACGGCTACACTATATATGAGGATATAGACAAAGCGGATTAACGGCATATAAAAAGGATTCAAGCAGCGAGAGCGCATTGAATCCTTTTGTCTATAGGCCGAGAGAAGCCAATGCGCTTCTCTTTTCAATATCCACACCGTATCACAAACGTTCGTATGATGATTTTTGGCTGCTAGCCTTGCACTGGTAATCGCGGCCGTCGTAATTCATTCTGAATATCGCCTCGGTGTATCTGTAATACCCAAAGCCGTACCGGTTCACGAATGTGATGTACACCGTTTGCCCGGGCGGAACGCTCACGGCAGATTTTCGGTTACCGTTTGCATCATACATCTCGAGGTAACAATTGTTGTACGAATCATACGGATCGTTCAACCTTGCCTGCGTGTCGTATATTATCATATTTTTACTACCCGCATTGCGTATGCTCATACCGAAAGCCGTGTCATATGGCCGCTCATAGTTGGACATTCCCGTATAATAATTTGGTTCCGAATAAAACGTGGTGGCCGAGACCACTGTCGAAAAGCTTCCGTAGGTCACCTTGCCGTTTTTCTTTACGAAGTGGCGCACCTTTATATAATATTTCGTATCGGGGCTGACCTTTATACTGAGGCTACTGCCACTCGCAGAACCGGCGCGCGTATATGTGCCGTTGGCGGATTTCGAGGTGTATACCTGATAACCCGACGCACCGGATTTTTTGCTCCACGAAACCTTGAGCGTGTTATAAGCCGTGCAGGACGCCTTCACGCCTGTCACGCCGTTGCTCTTGGTTTGGCCGGCTACCGCACCCGCCGTGGAGCCGCCCACCTCGCTGCCGCTCACATTGCGGTAGGGGCGCAACTTATAGTAATATTTCGTGCCCGGCTTGGGGCAGGTGGTGTCCTTATAGGCTTGGCTGCCGCCCGCGCGTATGGTCGTGATCAGCTTGTACGTTCCGTTCTTTGTGGCTGATCTGTATAGATAGTAGCCGCTCGCGCCCGCCGCCTTTGTCCACGTTAGCCTTATGCTGGTGGTGCTCACACCCTCCGCCTTGAAGTTGGCTGGTTTGGAAACCTGAGCCTTCCCCAATATTACGGAGGAAAATTTGCCCGCCAGCTTTTGCCCGTTCACCGTTTTGTAGGCCTGTATTTTATAATAGTATGTTTTGCCCGTCACCACATCCGAATGCAGCGAGGAAACCGAACCGCCCGCGCCTATTTCGCTGAGCAGTGTGAAATTGCCCGTGGCCGAATCCGCCACCTGTATATAGTAGCCGCTTGCGCCGGAAACAGCGTTCCACGATAGCTTTATCTGGTTGTACGCGTTGCTATTTGCCGCGAAGTTTGCGGGCACGTCCACAACATTTCCGCCCACCGTGGCCGAAACCACGCCGCTCTGCACACCGCGCAGATTGTCCGCGCCCTGCTTAACATAGGCGTTCACCTTATAAAAATAGGTCTGTCCGGCGATAACGTTGGTGTCCTCATAGCTCACCGCGCCGCCCGCCGTGTTCGTTTTTATAAGGCTGTACTGCCCGCTCTGCGAATCCGCGCGATACACCTCGTAGCCATCGGCGTATTTTACCGCTTCCCAGCTCAGCTTTACGCCGCTCTCGCCCACCGCTATAAGATTGGCTGGCGCGGGCAACTGTACATCCCGCGAATTCAGCGTAATGGCGTCCGTCTTCTGGCCCTCTGCCTTGCCGTCGTAGGCCGCTATCTTGTAATAATAGGTCTTGCCCACCTCCAGGCCGCTGTCCTTATAGCTGAGAATGTCTCCGCCCGCTATTTCCTTTATAAGCACATCGCCATAGCTCTCATATTCTGAGCGATATATATTGTAACCTTGCGCGGCCGTGGCGCGCTCCCATGTGAGCAAGGCACTTCCCGTGTATATATTTTCCGCCTTAAAGTTTTTGGGAACACCCAGCTCGTTCGTGCCCGCAACGGCCTCCGCGGGACCCGCTTTCGCGCTCTCCTCGCGGGAGTAGGTGCCACTTCTGTATGCCGCCACCGTATAATAGTATGTTTTGCCGGCCACAAGCGCCGCCGCGTTGTCCGTATAGCTTACATTTGCGCCGCCCGCTACATCTTTAACAAACGAATAACCGTAGTCCTGATAGGCGGAGCGGTATATATTATATCCCTCCGCCTCGCTTACCGCGTTCCAGTCCAGCTTTACTTCCTTTATATTCTGACCCTTGGCTGTAAAGTTGCCGGGCGCGCCAAAAGGCATACCCGCCGCAGCGAATACCGTGCCCGAAAGCCCGCCCTCCTTGCTGCCACCACTGCCTGCGCTGAACCCTGCCACCTTATAGAAATACGCCTCACCATCCGCGAGGTCCGTATCCTTATAGCTCGTCCCGGTGACCTCGACAACCTTTAGGAAGCCCGCGTCCTTCTGCTTAGAGCGATAAACATTGTAGCCCGCCACCGTATAGCTTGAGGTGTCGGCGATCTTGCTCCAGGAAAGATTCACTTCCGCGCTGCCCGTGCTTACCCCCGCTTTAAGGTTCGCCGGAGCGGGCATATCCGCAGAGATATTGCCCGCCGCCTTGGAAACGGCCGCCTGCGCGTTCACATTGCCCCAGGCCGTATATATATCGAAGCCTTCGTCATAAAGATCGGTCGCCGTGCTTGTAAGATATGTGCGCACCTGAGAGGGCGTGAGCGACGGATTCGCGTACATCATCATGCCCGCCACTCCCGCAACAATGGGCGAGGCCATAGACGTGCCCGACATCGACGCGTATGAGTTGCCCGGCACCGTGCTCACAATGCCGCTACCCGGCGCGGATATGTCCTTTTTCGCACCATAGTTTGAGGTGTAGCTTTTGCAATATTCAGTTGGAGCCGAATAGTTCATGGTATTTATAACGCTTATGGTGGAAGCAAAATCGGACGGGTAGGCTTCCGAGGTTGTACTGTCGTTTCCGGCGGCAACTACCACCGTAACTCCCTTGTTCACCGTAGCGTTTATATTGCTTTCGTAATAGGTATCCGGCCGCCCCAAATACCCCAGGCTCATGTTCACAACCTTGCAGTTCTTTTGCACCGTGAAGCTAAGCGCTTTCACTATGTCATTCGTATAGGCGTACTGCCCGTCAAAAACGTCCGCGCCCACTATTTCCACTATGCTGTTTTTGCTGCCGCTGCCCACGCCCGCGCCGCCAAGGCCGTTGTTCGAAACGCCCGCTATTATTCCCGCGACGTGTGTCCCGTGCGAATCAAAACCGCTGGTGCGGTATGCATACTGGTTGCCGCCTATGAACCTTCCAAAATCGGCATAGGGAGCCATATTTGCCTTCAGATCGTTGTGTGTGTAATCTATGGCGCCGTCTATAACGCCCACGCGCACCTTGCTCTTTGCGGGCAGTCTGTCCAGTATGTCCCATGCGCCGGCCGTGTTTATTTTCTCGTGATGCCACTGGAAGCTGGTGTTCGGGTCGCCCGCCGTGGGCTCTGCCACCGCCTCGCCCCTTTCGTATCTGTAATTGGGCTGGGCATATTCCACCGCCGGATTGGCGCTGAATTCGGCCACCGCCTGCTCCACCGTCTTATCAAGCGGTATCTCCACGGTTGCGGCATATTGACCCAGCATATTATCCAAGGATTGCGCCACCGTATAGCCCTGATCCTCCGCCGCTGCCTGCGCCGAGGCCTCCGCCACGCCCGAGCCGAACACCGCTATTATCTGGCCGGGAGCAAAGGGCAGCTCCTCGGACTGCCGCTCCGCCGCCGCGTTTTCGTAGCTCAAGAGTATGTCCTTCGCCCTGTCCGTAAGCGCCGCCACAAAGGCGTTCAGCAGTTCAAGGCTGCCTCCGCCGTAATATAGATCCAGCACCGCCCTAAGCGCCGCCTCATATTGCACCGCGTCCTCTATCTCGTTCACCAGCAGCGCGGCGCGCAGGGCATCCGTAGCGGCTACGGCCAGTATATCGTCAACGGTCGCCGAGGCCGCAGGCTCCTCCTGCTGCACTGCCGCAGCTTCGTCTATTATAATATCCTCATCCAGCACGGGAACCGCCTCCTCACCGGGCGCTCCCTCGGTGAGCGGGCCGGTCACCTCATCAAGCACCGGCTCCGTTTCCACCGCCGCCTCCGGCAGTGCGGCCTCGCCCTCTGCGGCAAAAGCCGTCATAGAGAAGGACAAAACCAACGCCAGTATCAATACAAAAGACGCCGCTCTGGTTAAAAACCGTTTCATAATTTAGACTCCTTTCAGCATAGCGGCAACCCTTTTGACCGCAATGATGGAAATTGAATTGCATAACACACTTTTTACGCATATATTACCTAATATTATAGCATAAGGCCTCGCTCCGTTCCATAAAATAAAACAGGCTCCGGCACTTTTCGAACCGAAACCATGCACATTTAAATAGATTTCCGCAAATTTCAGCTCCGCTGTAATTCGTTCTCCGCAAAAGAAAACAGCGTCCACGGCTCTTCGCGCGGGGGCGCGCAGCAAAACTCCATCCACTCGCGCTTTGTCGGGTGCTCGAAGCCTATGAGGTAAGACCAGAGGCAGAGCTTATCTATCTTCTTACCGCCATAGCGAAAATCTCCTGTGAGCGGCGCGCCCGCGTTGGCCAGCTGCACGCGTATCTGGTGCGCCCTGCCCGTCTTTAGCTCCACGCGCAGCAGCGAAACGCCCGCTTTGCGCTCCACCACGCTATAGCTGAGCTCCGCGTACTTCGCGCCCGGTTCGCCCTCGCGCGCCACGCGGGAATTGTTGGTTTTGCCGTCCTTTACAAGCCAATCGGTAAGCGTTGCGCTTGGCGCAAGCTCCCCCTCGACCAGCGCGTAATACAGCTTTTTCAGCCCACCCGCGCGAATCTGCGCCGAAAGCCGCGCCGCCGCCTTTGAAGTGCGCGCAAAAACCATAACGCCGCCCGCCGGACGATCCAGCCGGTGCAGCAGCCCGATGTACACCTCACCCGGCTTGCCATACTTTAGCTTAACGTAGTCCTTCACCAGGCTCAACATATCGGCGTCGCCGCTGCTGTCCGCCTGAGAGGGCAGGTTTTGCGGCTTCACCACCACTATTATATGGTTGTCCTCATACAGCACCCTCACCTGCTCCACCTTGTTGCGGTGCCGCAGGGCAGCAGCACCCGCTGACCCTCAACGGGCAGCACCAGGTCGCCCGCGTCTATGCTGCCTCCCCTGCCCACCAGGCAGATTTCCAGCATATTGCGGCACACCACCGCCGAAAGCCCGGTGGTATACGAATTTATTATGAAAAACAACGGCGTATCCGAAAGCAGCTTGGCCGTCTCGCTCACCAGCTCAAATAAATTATCCTCCGTGCGAAACACCTTGCCGTCCGCGCCCCGCCCGTAGGATGGCGGGTCCATTACTATAGCGTCGTACACGTTTCCCCGCCGCTGTTCACGCAGCACAAATTTCATGCAGTCGTCCGCCAATACGCGCACGGGTCTATCCTGCAAACCGGAAAGCGCAAGGTTTTCCTTCGCCCAGCCGTTCATGCTCTTGGCCGCGTCTATGTGCGTGACCGAGGCGCCCGCCGCCGCGCAGGCCAGCGTTGCCCCGCCCGTGTAGGCGAAGAGGTTCAGCACTCGCGGCTTGAAGCCCGCGCCCTCTATGGCCTTACGCATATAGTCCCAGTTGGCCGCCTGCTCCGGAAAGAGCCCGGTGTGCTTGAAGCCGGTGGGGCGCACATAAAAGCTCAGCCCTCTATAGCCTATGCTCCAGCGATCGGGCAGCTTTTTGCGGTATTCCCAGCGCCCGCCGCCCTCGCTGCTGCGCACATATTCCGCGTGAGCGCTCTCCCACAGCCATGGAGCCTGCCGCTCCCATATCACCTGAGGGTCGGGACGGGAGAGTATGTATTCCCCCCAGCGCTCCAGCTTCATACCGTCGCCCGTATCCAATATTTTGTAATCTTCAAAATCATTCGTTATAAACATGCGAATATTTTACCACACATCCCCGCCATATTCCATCCGCGTTCGATTTTTTAGCAAACGGGTGGTATAATAGACGCATGATTATAAAAGCCTACACAAAACTGAATCTTTCGCTTGGCATAACCGGTCGGCGCGCGGACGGATACCACGAGCTTGATATGGCCATGCGAACGATAGACCTGCACGACATCATTCGCATCGAAAGTAACGAACGTTTGTTACTCGACTGCGCGGTGTGCGAGCCGGAGAAAAACACGGCATACCGCGCGGCAAAGCTATTTTTCTCGCATACCGGCATAGAGGGCGGCGCGCGGATATGCATCGAAAAGCATATACCGCATCAGGCGGGTCTGGGTGGCGGCAGCAGCGACGGCGCGGCGGTGCTGCGCGGGCTTAACCAGCTTTACGGCGCCGGGCTAAAGCATGCGGAGCTTGAGGCGCTGGCGCTCAAAATAGGCGCGGACGCCCCCTTCTTTGTGCGCGGCGGGCTTCAACGCGCGCGCGGCATAGGCGAGTTGCTCACGCCCATTGAGGATAACTGCGATTTTTCCTACCTGCTCGTAAAGCCGGATTCGGGCGTGGACACGGCGGCCGCCTACCGCGAATATGGCCAACTGCCCCCAACGGCGGTGGACATGGACGCCGTAGCGCGTGCGCTAGGCGCGGGAGAGCCGCACTCTTACTTCGCCGCCGCCGGCAATGCGCTCTACCCCGCCGCTAAAAAGCTGTGCCCGGCCGTGGAGCGTACGGTGGCCGAATGCTGCGCCGCCGGAGCCCATTTCGCCATGATGACGGGCAGCGGAAGCTGTGTGTTCGCAATATTTTCAGATGATACAGAGCTAACGGCGGCGGCGGAGCGTTTCAAAAAAAACTATCCCTTCGTATACATCGCAAAAAACACGGACAGCGGCAGCGATATAGAAGCTTGACCCGCACAAAAAAGCCGCTTTAAAGGCGGCTCAGAACATCGTCATTGAAAATTTATTGCTCTGCCAGAAGCTGGGGCGCGGCGCGGTTTATGGCCTCCATGAACGTCTCCTCCAGCAGGCGGTGACCCGCTTCGTTGGGGTGTATGCCGTCGTCACACATGAGCCTTCTGTAATCGGTCTGTCGCAGAAAGGCGGCGCGTATATTTACTACACGCACACCCTGCGCGGCCGCCGTGCGCTCCGCCGCATAGGAATACATCTCCTGCCACCAGTATATATTTTCGACCGACTTGAGCCAGCGCATTATGGCGCTCTGCTTTTCCGCCAGCCCCTGTGTGAACCACGCAAAATAGCGCTCCGGGCAGAGCGGATGCAGATTGGTGAGCACGGGCAGCTTGCCCGCCGAGTGCACCAGGCCTATCATATCCGCTATATTCGCCGTGTATTCTGCGAGCGATACGTTGGGCAAATGCTCTTTTTCGGGAGCTTCCGCCACCTCGTCCCACCTGTAATCGCAATCGTTGCTTCCATATTCTATGAGCACCAGATCGGGCGATAGCTCGGCGAATTTTTCCTCCAGCAGCCTCTTGCCGTAGACAGTGGTGGAACCATATTTGGAAAAATCCCGCACCTCCGGCCGCATGCGCTGTTTCAGCTTGCCAATGAAGCCCTCGCGCGAAAAAACATAGCGGCTTTTTTCATCGTTATACACAACGCCCTTTGAAACCGAATCCCCCAGCACCATGATGGACCCTACATCCTCATAAGTCACAAGCCTGCCCCCTCCCGCGCTTTTGTTTAGCTCAAATTTAGCACAACGGCGCGCTTTATGCAAGGAAAAAGCGCCGCCACATCGGCACGGTTTGAAAAAAATGAAAAACATAGTATAATATACGAAACAATTTTAAGAAACGAAAGCGAGATATTGCTTGAAAACATATAACAGAAAAATAGGAGGTTCGGCCTCCAAAATATCGGCTGCGTTTAAGCGCAACAAAAAGCCCTTCATAATACTGTTCGCCATAATAGCCATTGTGATAGTGGGCATTATTTTGATATATCAGCTCTCCATAAAGCAGGGCTTCGGCAGCAGCTTCCTCGTGACGGAGGACACTATAAAAATAGGCATACGCACGGATATAGAGCGCTTCGGCCAGTTCGACGAAACGGGCGAGATAGTGGGCTTCGATCGCGATTTTATAGACGAGGCGCTCAGCCGCCTGTTGCCCAGCAAACAAAAAATGTTCGAGTATTATTCCATAACCTCGCAAAACGCGGGCCCGAACATAAAATATGGCGTAACTAACCTCAACCTCGGGCTCATTGTGGACGGTACAAAGAAGGTGAGCAGCTTTCGCATATCGAGGCCTTATTATACGGACAGCGTGGTGGCGGTGGTGCCCGGCTCTTCGCGCATAGAAAAGCTTTCAAATATGGGTGGCGGCAAGATAGGCGCCTTTGACGCGGATATCCCCAAGGACAATATAACTTCTTTTTTGAAGGGCAATGGAATGGACGAAACCTATCTGCGCTATTACGACTACGAGAGCGCCATGACGGACATAGAGCAAAACCGCGTCAACGCTGTGATAATGCCGCTTGCTATGGCGCGCCAGTTCGAGGCTGCGGGCTTTCGCATACTGGCCGAACCGCTCTTTGAGGTGGGCTATTCCGTAATGCTGCCCACCGGACAGGCCGCCTTCACAACCGAGCTCGACCGCGTGATAGGCGAAATGCAGCGCGACGGCACACTGGACGAGCTCCGGCGCAAATGGGGGCTGTAGCGGCGAAAAATTTTACGAATGTAAATGTTTTGTAATTATTACGTTATTTTAATAACTTCATAACATATTCAAATTATCATTTATTTCAGCCGATCATACCGGCTGATTTTTTTTGAATTTGGGAGTATTGTTATGACGATGTACCGTATAGCCCGCGCTCGCTACAAAAGAAAATACCGCGCCACACAGCGCACCTGGCTTATGCTGGCCGTGTTCGGCGCCTGCGTGGTGCTTGCCGTTATGATGATCGTTTCGGCAGTCGCCAAAACGCCCGCAAAAGCGGAGGCGGAGGCCGCCACGCCCGCAGTTTCAGCGCAGTCTATGGCGCATGAGGCGCAGGCCGCGCCCAGCCAGCAGGCCGCGCTCCCCCAAACCGCGCTTGCTGGCAAGATGGTCATAGTGGACGCGGGTCACGGCGGTTTCGATCAGGGAACCACGGGCGTAGACAACGCCATAGAAAAGGAAGTGAACCTTGCCATAGCGCAAAAGCTCCAAAAAAAGTTAACAGCGCTGGGCGCCACGGTTGTTATGACACGGGAGGATGACGGCGCGCTGGGCGAATCCAAAGAGGAGGATTTCCTCTTTCGCGAAGCGCTTATAGAGAAATCCGGCGCCGATCTTTTCGTTTCCATACATCAAAACTCTTTCCCGGACGAAAGCGAAAACGGTGCGCAGGTATTTTATCTTGAACGCGGAAACAAGGGCAAGGAGCTTGCCGAATTCCTGCAAACGGAGCTCAACGGCATGGAGGAAAACAAACGTCACAGAAGCGCGCAATCCTCCGATTACCGCATACTGAAAAAGGGCGATCACCCAAGCTGCACGGTGGAATGCGGCTTTCTGACCAACCCGGATGATGAAGCGCTGCTGGTGAACGACGATTATCAGGAAAAGCTGGCGGAGCGCATAGCCGCGGGCATGGAGGCCTACGCGAAGCAATATTTGACGCAGAGCTGAACCTAGCATATTTTTACAACACTTTTACAAGTATATAGGAACAGCGCAATGTCCCTGTCCGTCCAAGTAAACATAAGGGGGATGACACAAAGTGAAAAAACTTGTAATAATAATTGTATTACTGGGCGCGCTTTTTTTAGCAGCCTGTCAAGCCACACCGGAGAATGATATAGTGGTGAATAAGAATAGCGGTGAATTAGAAAAAGCAATTTTATCAACCGATGCTCCAACGGAATCGCTAAACGAAGCCGCTGACTGGATAGAGGAGTTTTTCACCTCAGATAGCAATGTTAAAGTAGTCGTTAATGCCATCGTTGAGACACCGGAAGTTAAAGAATTACCTGTCATTTCATGCGTACCTCGTTACTTTGCATTAACAGAAATAAATACTGCTATCAAAGCTCTATACGGCGATGCCCCATTATATGACAATTCGCTGAGCGATAAAGAATACTTGGAAGAATTAATAATTACAGCTAAACAGGATTTAGAAAGCCTAAAAAATACTGGGGAATATGCAAAGCGTGAAGATGGTAGTGTTTTTCCAGTATACGATGCGGAGGAAGAAATCAGTTTTGTAGAAGATCAGTTAAAGCAGTTGGAAGATGACTATAGCAAAGTAACTGATGAGTCTGCTGTTATCACAGAGATTTCAATGAATGAACCATATGAAGGATCGCAAGTCGTAAATGTACGCGACAACCAGACGCCGCCAATGCAATTTTACGCATTTAATGATAAAAATGTAAACGATGCCGCTATGGAGTATGAAATAACTGGGAGTAATTATGTAGTAACTTCCATTCTACAGCCATCTGAACAATTAGAAATAGGGATTTCAAGGGAAGATGCTGAAAAAGAGGCATTAAGGGTTATAACTTCCTGCGGCATTTCTGAAAGCAAGGTTATGTCAGCAGGCAAGACAGAAGTTGCAGGTAAACCAAGCTACGTTTTTTCGATTGGACGCTTGGTGGACGGTGTTCCTTGTATGCCAATTACTAGCTATTTAGGGACACAGGCATTGGGAGTAGATGGACAAGAATACCGTGAACCGTGGAAACAGGAAAATATTCAAGTTGTAGTAAGTGAAAATGGAGTTATTGGATTCTTATGGGAATGCCCCCCTGAGATACTAAACACAGTTAATGAAAATGTAAAAATCAAACCTTACGATGAGATCAAAGAAATGGCCAAAACTCAACTTCAAAGAACGTTATCGTCTGATGAGTTTTCCATGTCGCAAAACAAGGAAAAAACAGTAAATATAAATAAAGTCGTTTTAAACATGATGCGAATTGCCGAGAAAGATTCACCCGACAAGTATTACTATCTACCAGTTTGGGATTTTCTGGGTAATGTAATCGGTGATGAAAAAGTCTCGGACGGTGACACTGTTTCTACTACAGAAACATCTTTTCTTACGATTAATGCTATTGATGGCTCAGTAGTTGATAGAGGGTTAGGGTATTGATTGTTCGAGGTTTGCCTATACAACATTATAACTAAACGAGAGCAGCATATTCCTGTAATTAAAAAAAGAATATCAAGGAGGAACACACTGAATGAAAAAATTAGCAATAATACTTGTACTGCTGTGCGCGCTGTTTTTGGCGGCCTGCCAGCCCACGCCCGAGGTTGCGCCCGTGGTTAACAAACGGGAGAGCGAGGAAGCCTTGAAGCAGTCCAGCGAATATGCCGCTCCGGGAGACACAGCCAACGCAGTCGCTATAGAGCAAAGCATAAATGCCACGCCCATGGAATACGAGGTGGCGGAGCGCTGGAAGGACGAGATAGTTAAGGACGAAAAGTTCAAGGTGCAGGCGGACATAGACGTTATGATGCCCAAGCTAAAGAGCATTCCCATTCAAAAGCTGGTGCGCCGAGACTTTACGCAGGAGGATATAGACGGCTTCATAAAATATTTTGTGGGCGACAAGGACGTAAAGTTTTACAACTGGCCACCGCCCCAGACCAAGGCGGATTTTGAAGCAGAGCTAATCAATATTAAGCAAGCACTTTCGGTATCGGAAGCGGGCGGCGATGGCGAGGATCCAGAATTTTTGAAGCAGCGCATTGCCGAAGTCGAAGCTAAGCTCAAGGCCGCGCCGGAGAAGCCTGAAATTGAATATATCGATCCTGTTTTCACCTACCAGCGAGACTACGAGACGGGAAAACCTTACAAAAAGCTGGGCGAAAATTATATGAGCCTCGCATATGACGATTCCGCAACCGGAGGCCTGCGCAGTATATACGCCAGCAAGTACGACGAAGGCAAAAGCATGAATAACTCGTTCTCCTTTTCAAGCTGCAACTCAGATGTGGAATATTACTACGACTACACTAAAGAGTATTTGAGCCAGGAGGAACAACGGCTGAGCCAAATAGAGGATGAAAAGATTAGAGCAGAACAAAAAAAATTCTATGATGATGAGCGAAAACGCTATGATGAAAGCATGGCGGGTTTTGCCGCAAACAATATGGATATTGAAAAGGGAAGGCAAAAGGCCATAGAAGTGCTGGAAGATCTGGGTATTTCAGGCGTTCAAATAACGCAAAGCTGCAAGGCAATGGTTGAGCCGATGAATAAAAGCATGTGGGGCAGCAGTAATAATGAATGGAAACAGCCCACCGGCAACGGCCTATACTATGGATTCACGCGCGCAAGCGGCAGCCTGCCCTGCGACACAAATTACAGCGGCATGTATTACGACGCTGACGAGCAGCCGGAAAACACGTATGCGCCGCCTTTTTATATGGAAAACGGCTCTATAACCTTTGATGCGGATTTTAATGTTGTCGACTTTCGCTGGAGCGACCCCGCCATAGCAACGGAGATAATAACGGAAAACGCGGAGCTGCTTCCGTTCAGTCAGGTAGCCGGCCGCGCCGCAGACCAGCTTTTTTACGACAATACATACTATTATGATGATGAGTACAAGTATGAAGATTCCACCATGAAGCTGCGGTTTGAAGCTACAGAAGTAAAGCTGGTATCCGCATACATAAACGCCAAGGACGACTTAAATGCAGCGCTTATTGTGCCCGCGTGGAAAATAAGCTTTCAAGGATATTATACGGATGACCACCCCGAATATGGCACAAAGGGCAAGGAAGTGCTAAACAATACCGCCGATATAACGGTAAGCGCTATAGACGGCAGCGTGATACTTCCGGCCATGATGAACCAGCTCGACGAGGATATGTATTCCCTCGAATACGAGCCGGGCGAAACGCCCGAGCCAAAGCCGACGGACGCTCCCGCCATGGAAGCGCCGGTCGCCGGTTGAGCAGCGGAGAAGAATAATAGTTTTCGCTCCTTTATGGAAACATTATGGACTTTCCCGCGTCTAACAAATATGGAAAAATGTTTGGTATGATGATAATATAGTTTGTATCAATTTGAAAAAACAGGGGCAAGGGCTTGGACGCATTCAAAACAGACCTAAAACGCGCCCTCACATCGTGGGGCTTCATAACCGGCATCGCCGGCTTCGCAATAGCGGCGTTCTTCGGCGCGTTCGAGCAGATGACAGACAGTTTTTTTGGAGTAACATTATGAAAATAAAAGTTATATCAATAATGCTCCTCTTATCGATAGTTGCAGTATTGGCAGGATGCCAAGCTACGCCTGAAAAGGATGTTGTTGTGAATAAGAAAGAAGATTATTTTGAAAACGATAAAGTTCAAGTAGTTGCAGAAGAACAAGAGGTGGAATTGCAGGAATCGTGGAAGGATGAACTTGATATTGCAGATGTTAAAATCAATATAGATGCTGATATTGATGTTCCTGACACTGGGAAATTCCCTGTTACTAAAGTTAAGCAAACTGGGTTTGACCAAAATACACTGAAACAAATTATTGATTATTTTGCTAAAGATGAAAACTTATATCATAATGCCAGTGGGACATCATATATGACAAAAGAATTGGTTGAACAGATAGTTGTGGATGAAAAGCTATATCAAAATACTTTGGATTCGGATAATGTTGGGAATATAGTTGAAAAAGTGGCAGAGCAATTTGGTGAAGTTCCTTCCGAAAAAGAGCTTGACCCTGTTGAGGTAGATCGAGAAATGATAGACACTGTGACCGAATCAATATATTTTGATGGTGGTAAAAATATTCCAGCTACTTTCGTATTATCAGATGAGAGAGCAGAGTTCAATCGTGCATATGTGGCCTGCAATAATTTTGGATTTTATGGTGCGTACACAGATACGCATAGACAAGATGACTCCCCAAATGGTGTCACAATAACCAAGGAACAAGCTATAGAAATTGGTAAGAGCGCGTTGGATGAAATGGGATTTGACTATATGGATGTTTCCGATGTACAAGTATCAAGCAAATACAGCGATTTAACAGGCTACGTTGGAGACGACAGTCAGCAATGTTACAGTATCTTTTTTTCGAGGACGATTGATAATGTTAAAAGTCCTCTTGTCCAACTATATGCATGGAATAATTCAGGGAGTGAGAGTGGGGAATCAGAGTCATTCAGGAAACCTTGGACGCCAGAATACATTTGGTTGAACATTGATGACACTGGAATTCTTTCGTTCCGTTGGCAAAATCCTGTAGAAGTTGTTGAAATTGAAAATGAAAATGTTCCAGTCCTGACTTCTGAAGAGATAAAAGAAAAGTTCAAGGAAAAAATGCAACTTGTGCTTGTGAATACAGAATTTTTAAAAACAGATACAGAATTTTTAAAAACAGATAATGAATCCGGTGAAGAATTGAAAGAAAATAAAATGGAAATTGACAGGATAGTTCTTGGCAACCAATTTGTACCTGTTCGTGATGTTATGGATGAATATAGATTGATGCCATGCTGGATATTTTATGGAACGGATACATGGCTTGGAGATATGTCTGAGGATATGCCTACTAGTCAATTGATGTTGAACGCGATAGATGGGGAAATATTGTAATATACTCTAGTAAGAAGCATAATAGATAGGATGAAGAATATTTAATTGGACGCATATAAAACAGACCTAAAACGCGCCCTCACATCGTGGGGCTTCATAACGGGGATCGCC
>CAYXFB010000046.1:0-21352 GCA_964464145.1 uncultured Christensenella sp. | reverse complement strand
CGCATAACTGTTCACATCTTTCCGGAATTAGTGTTCAACTTCGCCGGAATATGCATCTTCCGCGCTCTTTATATCATATTCATCCAGCAGCCCCGCTATGATTTGTTTTTTGCTCTCGCTCAGTTCTTCTCTTTTTCTTCTTACCATAACTTAAAACAGCCTCCTTTGATATTGTATCATCGAAAGCTGTTTTTACAGACTTTTTTTCACAGGGCCAGTATAGGTCGTCTTTGGTGGCAATATCGCGAGATAAACTCCAGTATTTCAAGTGTGCAGTTAACTATAATTTGTGGTCTGCTTATTTTGCGTGTGTACATTGTACGATTCTTTATTCATCTAACATCAAACGCTCTTTTTTGTCTTTGAGCTTTCGCAGTTGCTCTTTTTCAATCTCCGAAATGCCTTTTTCCGGAGTAGGCAAATCTTCCGGCATGGTGCCGCCTACGCGCTTAATCGCTTCGCGTACTTCGCGTCCGACTGTAAAATGTGTAGTCGTTGCCTGTTCTACGCCTAGAACATGATCATTTTTCAATTTTTCTTCTGCTTGAGAAATTCTAAAAAGATTTGCAATTAGCTCGGTACTTCCCATGAAATCCAAAATCTTTTGATTCACGCGCAACTCTTTTTTTGTATGGATATCTTCTACTGTCATACCGCCGTATAATCCCATATATCCAGCATTTTGAAAAATTGCAAATTCTTCGTTTGTTATCACTCCTGCATTATGTGCAGCATCGGCGAGCATTTGATTCCATTGCTTGATGTCACCTCTGATGACCAAGCGCTTGTTATCTTCGTCCAATTGGTGAAAAGCGTCTATGATTTCCTGTCTCCGAGTCTGAATGGCAAAATAAGTCTGACCTAACGCAATGACTTCTTTGCGCGGATCACCATTTTGCACAATTAAATAACAGGCATACCTCGAAAGTTGATAATCTTTAATTTTTCTTTTGCTTCCACTACCAATATCAACCATTTTCCTGACATCAGGAAAATGGTCATTCGCATCAAATCCGCTGTTTCTACAGGCTAACATAGCCTTGTCTATGACCTTTTGAAAATTTTCCCATTTTGAATATCCCAACACGACGGCTAATTCTCTAGCGAGCCAAAACTCCAAGCCATCATCTTCGATATGTTTTATTTTTTCGAATATTGTGTATTCTTTTGCATCAAGATTTGCCATTGCAATGCCTCCTCGTATTTAATATAAGTATATCACTGTTGTTGGATTTATTCATTATTTTCATCTTAGTAATCGTATGCTTGTGCCAGAAACATTTATTTTAATAGTGTTTCAGAATTTGTCCTTATGAACATTCATAATGCAAAATACTCTCGGGTGTTCATAAGGACAGTGAATATTAAGGTGTTTTCCTCATCAGTTTGCACTTATAAACAAACACAAATACGCCTCTTCATAATTTGAAAAGATATAACTTAAAGCGTTAAATTGATTGAAAGTCTAATAGTCATCGTATGCTTGTTCCGTAAAACCAATTGCAACTTTTTCTTTAATTGCTCAAATGAGTTTATTATTCTCTCTTGTTTTTTGCCGAAGATACCAATTGTATCATTCAAATAGCCTTCTGCTCATATTTCACATTAAGTGTTTCGCACCACCACTAATATATCATATACAATTTGGTTTTAGATACAAGATGAAAAGATACTGGGACGCAAGTGCTTCTTAACTGTTTCCACATTATTCTCAATTACCTTGGAAGTGCTAATGTATTTGAGAATAAAGTTGCATGACGATGATTTTGTTGCCGGTATCACTTCGCTAATTTTCATTTTATTAACAGATAGCAAGCCAATGCCCGCCATCTGAAAAAGGCTGGGCTCTACGTTTTTTATTGTTTCACTAGGTAAAGCAACATATGAATAATCAGAAAAACAAAGGTAGCGTTGAGCCTGTAGGCACGCTCCTTTCCAATCTTTCAGCTTTGCTTCAATAGATATTGTTGTTCCCAAGTTCACAGCAAAAATGTTCTTCAAGATTTTCACTATGGTTTTTTTGATTTCTACTAAACATAAATTAGCCAGTACAGAAACATATTGCTTGACCTTCTCAATTCCAAGAGTAAACGTTTCTTGTATTTGATAAATAGTAACTTTTTTCATTTCATTTATGTATGCTAATATTGACACCAAGAAATAATCATCCAATGGCTTCAATCTTCGATTTGCACCAAGGTTGACTATAATATCCGGAATGCCAATTCCCATACGCAATTCGTTAGAATACAATATGCCTTTATGTTGCAAATAATAATTTATGTCATTAACTAAATCTGCTTCTAACAAAATATCACATCCAATCTTGTTTGAGTTTTTGCACAACATCTAACCAAGTTCTTAGGAATCGGGAATCATCTTCCTTAAAAATCGGCTTCAGATTTTTATAGTACCCAATGGCATTAATAATGCGCTCCTCAATATAATTAACACGTTCTGGAATTGAGTCAAAACTTCTTAATTCTTCAATTTCCTCATTTCGCCGATATAAAAAGTGTTTTCGCGTTAATCCGTCATTAACCAAAGTTCCCGAATTTTGTGAAATACAGTAAGGACAAGTACATCCAATGTCATGACCTGTTTTGGTATCCAGTAATTGAATTATTTTTGTTGGATTTTTCCTATCTATGGCAACATTGCTTAATAACTCTGGCATATAGTATCTTACATACATATTATATGGGTCACCAGTATCTTTATATAAGTCTTCATAAAAAGATTCAAATCGAGATGTCCCCGACTCAAATCCATATAGACCGAATGCTAATAGCACCAATCCAAATGCGCCTATTCGTCCTGCTATTACTGGTTTTTTTGATGACTTCTGCAATTCTAATAAGGTATATGCATAATTGTATAGTTGAGAAAAATTTGTTGTATTATCAATGCAATCCACGTACACCCAATATACATCACAATTTACTGAGGAAAGAATATTCAGAAAATACTCTTTTTCCGTACGTGCGGTCAGTATATCGGTCTTTACACAAAAACCACCAACTAACTGTCCATCATATCCCTTTTGGGTCAAGTAATTGCGAGTTTCGTTTAATAACTTGATGTCTAAGCTAAACCAGTTCTCATTGGTATCCATTTTAATTTTTACTAAATTTGAATTATTACTTACATGAAATGGTGACACAATATACGGCGGATTGTATTTTAACTGCTCTTCTAAAACCGCTTCAACATATGCTCTCTTTTGTTCGTAAGTAGTAAGATTCTCCAATTCCAAACGACTTAAATCGCTTGGTGCGTAAGGAAGCGCAATCAACCCTTTTACGTCTGAATAAGAATCATAAGCCAGTCTCATTGTTGCAGGATCAATGATATAATTCACCTTTTTGTCAATAACGAACTTAAAAAGATTTTTTTGTCGATTTTGGTGATTTATTGGAAATATAGCATTCTCAATAGAATACCCATCCTTGTAAAATTCTTCCAGCACCTTCTTTTCGTTCCAGAGTCGAACAAAAAATGTTGGTATAAAAGATCGCACTACTGTGGTACTGGATAGACTATCTTGACCAATTCTTGCAATGTATTCCTTTATTTCGTTAATAGTATTTGGTCGCTTATAGTTTTCTTTTCTCAAAAGTTCATTTATTAGGTTATCAATAGAGTTTTCGATTGTTGGTAAATAAGTTCTTATCGAAAGAGGTGGCTCGAATTTAATTTTATAATACAATTCTTCCCTCGAGGCCACAATTCCGTATGGTGTCTGGTTAGATAGCAATTTAAATAAAATCACCCCAAGTGCATAATAATCAGAACGATAGTCAATATTTTTGCTATCGCTTATTTGCTCTGGTGACATATACAAAGGCGTGCCCATTATGTCACCTGTACTTGTTATGGAAGTAAAATCAATTAATTTGGATAAACCAAAATCCAGTATCTTAACTTTCCCATTCTTTAGTAAAAAAATATTTGCTGGTTTTAAATCTCTATGAATTAATTTGGCATTATGTATAGCCGACATACCTTCCAATAAAGATAGAATTATATTTATAGTATTATCAACTGATAATGTTTCAGATTCCAAAATAGTTTCTAAATCATCTCCATCCACATAATCCATTACAACATAGTAATATTTCGAACTATTGTCAATGAAGTTACCATCGTCGATATATTTTACAACATTTTCAGAATCAACAAGCATTAATGCTTCAATTTCGCGGGTAATTCGGTTATCTTCCCCATTTAAAAACTCTTTAAAAACAAAATCAGCAGAAAATATTTTCATTGCAAATATGTTACCGTCTTTTTCACATTTATATACAGAACCAAATGTACCCTTGCCCTTGAAATCCATAAGTGTATAGCCGTTGATGTGCTTTCCTACCATAGCAAAGCCTCCTAATCAGACACATGATATATTTTTATTTTAACATAAATGCAAGAAAATTGCATTGCTAAAGCTTATAATTTTGGATTATGTTTGGTATCATAAGTGTGCCAATTCCTAACGGGGCATCCCGCCTTTGCCTATATTTTTTATGCAAAAACACCGCTTTTTATCCATTAAAGCGGTGTTTGAGCTTTCAAATTCAGGTAGTAATCGTATGCTTGTGCCGTGAAACCTTATTATATAGCTGTTTTTCGAGTTTGTCCTTATGAATACTCGCACCACCAGCTTGAAGCTGGACACATGTCGCGTATCATCGTTTGGTGGTATGCGATTTTTTTTCACTCGCGATTTGGCGTTTTTTTGTGCAGTCCAGCGGTTCTTTTTTCGCTATTTTTACACGGCTAAAGAGCAAATAGACGGTCGGTTCATATGGTACTATTCGTGATAGATCGTACAATATATTAATAGAGTCACGGCTGTAATAAATTCTACACAACTTAGGAAGGACTAAACATGAACAAAGAATGGTTAACAGCACCCTGCGGACTGGACTGCTTCAATTGTCCGTCATACGAGGAAAACATCACCGAGGAGCGGAAAAAATAAGTTGCCGCTTTTTTAAACATACCCGCGGAGGACACTCCCTGTAAGGGGTGCAGGGACGATAAGGGTCATTGTAAATTTGCGCCGAAAAACGAATGCGCCACATGGAAGTGCGTTCAGGAAAAGGGTTTGACATTTTGTTACGAATGCGCTGAATTTCCCTGTTCCTTCCTGATGCCCACGCTCAAGGGCGCGCAGTTTCCGCACAATATAAAAGTTTACAACCTGTGCAGGATCAAGAAGGTGGGAATAGAGCGTTGGGTCCAAGAATCCGACGAGATCAGGGAAAAGTATTTTGAGGGGAATTTTGAAGTGGGTAAGGGACCTGTTTTATAAAACCCCGCAAAGCGGAATAGATCATAATTTTTAACTGTTGATCCATATCGGCAGTTATTTTTTTGTATAAGAATAAGGCTGCGCGAAATCGGATTTGCGCGGCTTGACATAATTTCTAATAGAAAAAATATGCGGCGACAAACGCGGCGGTTTAAGTGAAATAAAGTATTTACAAAAATAAAGTTGACAATATCCTTTCAATGTGCAATAATATGCTTATCAAAAATATCGTCACGTATATATAAAATCCACACGACATAATAAATAGAAAAAAACCATAAACAGAAGGTGACACCATGTTTTATACAAATATAGCGGAAGTTATACCCGAGAGCAGCATAATATGCGTTTCGCCGCACTACGATGATTTTTTGTTCTTTTTGGGCGGCTACGTGCTGGAGCTGGCCGCAAAGGGGCTGCTTGAGAGCAAGCGCTTCACCAACATAAGCACATTCTCGCGCACCAACTATCAGGAGCGCGACGTTGAGGGCAACAAGGATCAGAGCCTAAAGCGGGTACAATACGCCACCGGCATACGCTTCATAGAGGATCTGGAATGTCTTGATGTGCTCTTAGGCGCTCACAATTACGAATACCGTGTAATGGGCGAGGAGGAGAGCCAGGTGCGCGGCAAAGCCTTCAACGAGGGCGAGGGCGAGATGGAAATGGCCTTCGGCAGCTACGAAACTATGGACGACGCGGACAGAGCAATATTGAAACGCATGAGCGCGGCCATAGCGGAGCTTGCGAAGCGGGAGGACACGGCCATAATACTGCCGCTCTCCATGAAGGGGCATATAGACCATTTCATAGTGCGCGAGGCGGGCGTTAGCGCCATGCCGGGCGCGCGCGCAGCATTCTACTTCGCTGAGGACAAGCCCTACGCCGGTCTCATGAACGAGGCGGAAAGCAATATAAACGATGATTTCATAGCGGAGAATGAACTGGTGGACAGGGCGTTCACGCATCACCCTGAGGAGGTGCTGAGGCTGGCCTTCGCGCATTACCCCAGCCAGGTGGATGAGGTATACAATGTGGGCGTGCTAAACAGAAGCGAGCAGCTAAAGGCGCTCTACGGCACCGCCTGCGATACGGACAGGATATATAGAGCGATAACGCTTTAATATTTATGGTCATACCGCTCACCGTCAAAGCGGGGGCAGATGTGGCCGGTTATAGCAAACAGAGAAAAAGTGGCTTTGCCACAAAATAACGGAGGTAACTTAAATGGCTTTGAACATGATGACTACTATCAAAGGCTCCATGCTGGAAAACTTTTTTCCGGCGGGCTGGGATCTGCAAAAGATAGAGGATTGCTGCGCAACTCCGCCGGAGCACGCGCTGGACAGGATGCCGCATTGGCACAAGGATTTTATTACGGAGGAATGCGAGGATGTAGCCAGCTTCAACATGCAGATGGGCTACGAGATAGCGAAGCAGATTCGCCGCACGCGTGAGCAGGGCAAAAAAATGGCGCTCATACTCTCTGCAGGCCCCATGGGTATGTACAAATGGGCGGCATATTTCATAAATGATTGGAAGATACCCTGCGACCACGTATGGGGCTTCAATATGGACGAATGGAGCGACGCGGATGGCAACACGCTTCCGGCGAACGACCCCGGCGCTTTCACAAACGCTATGGAGATATCCTTTTACGGCCCGCTGGGCGAATACACGGTGCCCAAGGAGCAGCGCAACTTCGCCACCAAGGAAAATCTGCCCACCTATCCCGAAAAGATAGCCAAGATCAAAGAGGGCGGCGGCGAGCTCATAACCATCTACGGCATAGGCCGCTGCTTCCACATAGCCTTTTGGGAACCGCACTTCGCGGCGGATTACGCGGGCTACGAGGAGTGGAGCAAGGACCCCTATCGCATAGCGGCCAAGCTGCACCCCATGACAATAGAGCAAAATTCGCTCATAAGCTTCAGAAGCCGCGTAACGGCGATACCCGCGCGCGCGAACACCATAGGCCCTGGTCTCTTCCTCAATTCGGACTACTGCATAGGCGGTGTGGACGGCGTGGTGGGACGCGGCATGAACTGGCAGGGCATGACATTCTTTGTAACTCTGAAATACGGCCCGGACATCTGGGTTCCAAGCAGCTTCATGCCCACGCTGCCCGGCAAATTCTTCGTTGTGAAGGAGCTGGAGGGGCCGCTTGTGCCCGAATGCAACTGATATAACGCAAAATATTTTTTAGAAACCACAGACATTTTCAACTTATTTGCATTAAACCCGCGATACCCGCGCATTCTACGGGTATCGCGGAAAAAATAACTTCACGCGGGCAGTGCGGCGCAAACGTTAGCGGCCCCTAGCTATATACTATAGAAAAAACGATCACGTTCAAAATCTATCTTGTTTATTATGCTGTAATGAAAATATAAATATGGGAGAGCGAAATGAAAGAGTATTACAAACACTTATTTGAGCCTATCGAAATTGGCAATATGGTTGTTCCCAACAGGATCTGCCACGTGCCCACAGACATAGGCGCGTCCTATTCCAACGGCGAAGCGAGCGACCGAGACGTATACCATCATTCGCAGCTTGCCAAGGGCGGCACCGGCTTCATAATAGTGGGCGCGACCACGCCCGAGATGGAGACGGGAAAATCCACAGTGAACTGTACGGCGGCGGACGGAGACCAGCTCATACCCGGCCTCAACCGCTTGGCTGAGGGAATAAAGCGCTACGGCGCGAAATCCTGCATACAGCTTGAGCATCCGGGCAGGCAGGGCGCAATGCCGCGCTATCCGGTGTATTCGGCGAGCGATATGGTCATGAGTATGCCCTGGTCTCAAAGCCATGAGATACTTTACGACAACGAGGAAGCCAAGGGCAAGGCGGTGCGCCAGATGAGCACGGAGGATATAATAAACCTCGTGGCCAAATTTTCAGACGCGGCGTGGCGCTGCCAGGCGGCGGGCTTCGATTCCATAGGCCTGCACGGCGCGCACGGCTACCTCATATCACAATTCATGAGCCCCTACCTCAATCGCAGAACGGATCGCTATGGCGGAAGTTTGGAAAACCGTTTGCGCTTCGTGTTGGAGATAATTTCCTCCATACAGCGCAAATGCGGCAAGGATTTCCCAATAATAGTGCGCTATTCGGCGGACGAATGGGTGGCGGGCGGCCGCGAGATAGACGAATCTGTGAAGGTGGCCGAGATATTGCAGGCGGCGGGCGTGGCCGCGCTCGACATCAGCCAGTGCATACAGGAGAGCCCGGGCGCGGGCTTCGATCCCATGTATTACCCCGAGGGGTGGACGATCTACGCCTCCGAGGCCATCAAAAAAGTGGTGGACATACCCGTTATAATTAGCCATTCTCTCAGAACGCCCGCGTATTGCGACAAGATACTGGGCGAGGGGCGCACGGACATGGTGGGGCTGTCGCGCCAGCTGCTGGCCGATCCTTTCTGGCCGGTGAAGGCGAAATACGGCAGGGATGACGAGATAAGAAAGTGCATATCCTGCCTCACGGGCTGCTGGCAGGAATCTCACATGGCCAAGCGTCAGGTCACCTGCGCCATAAACCCCACCTGCGGGGATGAGAGCTTCGCCAAGATGAAAAAGGCGGAGAAGGCGTGCAGCATAGCCGTGGTGGGCGGCGGGCCGGCCGGCATGGAGGCGGCGCGGCACGCGGCGGTGCGCGGCCACAACGTCACGGTATTCGAGCGCAGCGGGGAGCTGGGCGGAGCGATACTGGGAGACTGCCTTGTGCCCGGCAAGGAAAAAATGAAATGGTACGCGGACTGGATACGATTGCAGCTAAAGAAGCTGGAAAACGTTAAAATAGTGCTGAACCACGAGCCCACCGTAAAGGAGCTCAAAAAGTTCGATATAGTGGCCAACGCCACGGGCGCCTCTTCCTACGTGCCCAAGGTGTTTGGCAACGCGGCCGCCGTGCTGCCCTTCGAGCAGGTGCTGGCCTGCCCCAAGGTGAATTGCGAATTCAATCCCGGCGGGCGCAAGATGGCCAAGGTGGGCAGCAAGGTGCTGGTATGGGGCGACCATTACGCCGCCGCCGATACCGCGCAGTTTTTGGCCTCCATCGGCAAAAAGGTGACCGTGGTTACGGAGCAGCCGCAGTTTGCCGCCAAGGTGGAGACCATACACATGTACGTAGCCAGAAAACGCTTCAATCTTGAGGAAGCCGAGGCACTCACGCCCAGCTCCTACAAGCACAGGGTGGATATAATGGAATCCTCCACGGTGCTGGAGGTAGGCGAGGGCAGGGTGATAGTGCAAAACAAGGACTTTGAAAAGATGGAGCTTGCCATAGACACGGTGGTAACCTGCCACGTAAAGCCCAATGTGGAATTTTTGGAGGAGGCGGTACGCGCCGGAGTCCAGATTGTGAACATTGGAGATTCCGTAAAGCCCAGAAACCTTCACGCCGCCGTAAACGAGGGCGCGGTGTTTGGCAAGAACGTAGAGGGGGAGGCGCTCACAAATCCCAATAACGCACCTATAAACGACCTTCCTATAGACGTATTGGGGCAGCTCACAAGATAATTTAAAAATTGAAAACTATTGAACCTTGGAAAGGGTTTGGGGCGGCGATCGTTTGAAAAATCACCGCCCGAAAACCCAGGCTTAGTTGAAGTATGTAAAAAAACGTATGTTTTTTGGCAGATACCACAAAGAACGAACAAAATATCTAGGAGGAAAGATTATGAAAAGGTCAAAAATTTTGGTGTTGACGGCAGTTTTATTGGTGGCCGTGATGGCTCTGTGCGCTTGCTCTCCGGCCGCTCCCGCTGCGGCGCCCGCCGCGTCGGAAGCCCCGGCTCAGGCTCCGGCAACAGAAGCCCCGGCCGCGCCCGCGGAATCCGCGGCGGCTCCGGCAGAGTCTGCGGCGGCTCCGGCAGCTCCGGCGGACGGCAAACAGCTCAAGTTCGGCGAGATAGCGCATGACCGCGCCATAGAGTGGGTAAACTTCGGCGTGAAAAACTTTGAGTATACCTGTGAGCAGCTGGGCGTGGAGCCGGTGGTGATAGACGCGCAGAACGATATGGAGAAGGTGCTGGCCGGTATGGAGGATCTTTTATCCAAGGGCGTGGACGCGGTTTCCGTATATTCGTTCAGCCCCGATCTGGACGCGCGCGTGGCTCAGATGGCGCGCGACGCGGGCATACCCATTATATTCGAGAATGCCGTTCCCGCAGACAATGTGGACAGGGATTCCGTTACCTGCTGCACCTACTATGATATAGGCTACGCCGCGGCGAAGATGATAGGCGACAAATACCCCGGCTCCAAGTTCGTATACATAAGCGGCCAGCCGGGCATGAACATCACCGAGCCGTATAACGACGGCCTCGCGGCTGCAATAGCGGACGGCGCGGATACGGAGATGGTGGATCAGAAGCCCACCAACTGGACGGCGGAGGAAGCCATAAACGCCACGCAAAACCTCATACAGTCGGGCATGGAGTTCGACGTTATATTCGCCAACAACGAGCAGATAGCGCAGGGCGTTTTAAAGGCGCTCGAGGATGCCGGCCTAAAGGACAAGATACCCGTTATAGCCACGGGCGGCAGCACGCTGGGCGTGGAGATGCTGCAATCGGGCGATTTGTACGGCACAATAGCCGCACCCACCTCCTACATGGGCGCGCTTTCAGCCAAAAAGCTGTACGACCTCGTGAACGGAAAAGCCGTGGAGGAGATGACATATCTGCCGCTGCTGCCCGCCACGAAGGACGAAATAGACCAGATAATACCCTGGGAGCCCGGCCCGCAGGTAATAGAGGCCATAGGCGGACTGGATAAGTAAAAAACAGACGTTAACGCAGAAGGGCAAAATGCGGGCACACGCTGTCCGCATTTTACCCATGTTTGGGAGGATAGCAGCTATGGCTGATAACACGGGCAATTATTTGATAGAGGCAAAGGGCATATCCAAAATATTCGGCGGCACAAAGGTGCTTGATAACGTTTCGCTAACGCTTGCGCCGGGCGAGATACACAGCCTGTGCGGCGAGAACGGAGCGGGAAAATCCACGCTGATAAAAATACTTTCGGGCGCGTACAAGCCGGAGGAGGGCGTGGTGACCATAAGCAGAAAGCAATACCCGCACCTCACGCCGCTCATAGCCAAGGAGCTGGGCGTGGAGGTGATCCATCAGGAGATCATACTGGTGCCGCAGCTTTCGGTGGCGGAAAATATATACACGGATATACGCTACCGCACCGCCGGATTTTTCTCTATGAAAAAGACCTGCGCGGCGGCGGAGAAGCTGATGGGGGAGCTGGGCATAAGGCTGAACCCGTACGAACCGGTGGAAAAGCTGAGCGCGGCGGATCAGCAGTTCGTCAAGATATTAAAGGCGCTTGCGCCAAACCCGCGCGTGCTCATAATGGACGAACCCACGGCCATGTTCAATATGAAGGATACGGACATGGTGCTTAAACTGGTGAAGGACATAAGCAAGAAGGGCATAGGCATAATATATATATCACATCATTTGAAGGAAGTGGCGAAAATCGCCGACACGGTGAGCGTGCTGCGTGACGGTAAGCTGGTCTCCACCTATCGCGCGGCGGAGGGCAAAATAGACATGGAAAAGGTGACCTGCGACATGGTGGGTAGGCCGGTGGACGTTTTTTTCCAGCGCGAAAAGTCGCAGACGGGCGAGGTGCTCTTCGAGGTGAAGGGGCTCAGGCGTCGCGAGAGCGACATGCCGATAGACCTGCAGCTTAGGCGGGGCGAGATACTGGGCCTCACGGGCATGGTGGGCTCGGGCAGAACGGAGATACTGCGCGCCATATACGGGCTGGATAAGCGTTTTTCCGGCGATATAATAAAGGATGGCAAAAAAATAGAGGTGCGCGACCCCGGAGATTCCATAGCGCACGGCATAGGCTTCATAAGCGAGGACAGGCAAAAATCCGGCTTGGTGCTGCCGCTTGATATACTCAAAAACATAACCTTCCTCAAGCTGCCGCTGCGGAGGGGTTTCCTCAGCACAAAGGCCGAGATGGAGATAGCCGGAGAGATGATAGAAAAGCTGGACATAAAGACGGACAGCATGTTCAAGGCAACGGGTATGCTTTCTGGCGGCAACCAGCAGAAGGTCATAATAGGCAAGTGGCTGCACAAGGGCTTCGACATACTCTTTTTGGACGAGCCCACCAAGGGCATAGACGTGAACGCCAAGTTTGAGATATACAAGCTGCTGCACAGTCTCACGGCCGAGGGAAAATCGCTCATAATAGTATCTTCTGATATGCCCGAGGTCATATCGCTTTGCGATCGCGTGCTGGTGGTGCGCGAGGACAGGGTGGTGGGCGAGTTCGGCGGCGATGAAATAACGGAAGAAAATGTAATAAAATCTGCGTTAGAGGTGAATTGAAGTGAGAGAGAAGACATTGAGAACAAAGGCAAAGATAGGCAACGAGATGATATTCCTGCCCATCGTAATAATAGTCTTGTGCGTTATATCGGGTCTGATAAACCCGCGTTTCTTCACGGTAGCGAATTTTTTGACCATATTCCAGCAGGTGGCCGTGCTGGGCATACTCACCAGCGCCATGCTGATGCTACTCATAATGGGGGCGATAGACCTTTCCTACGGCTCGCTCATAGGCCTGTGCAGCGTTATATTGTGTAACCTCATAAGCGTGCAGGGCGTGAACCCCTGGCTGGCGCTTTTAGCCATGTTCGCGACAGCGCTTGCGGCGGGCGCACTCAACGGCTTTATAATAACAAAATTCAGGTGCGAGCCGCTCATTATAACAATAGGCACAAGCTACATCTATCTGGGTCTTTCGCAGGTCATATCACAGGGCACATACCAGTCCATCGGCGGGGCGTTTCCCTTCATAGGCACGGGCAAGCTGGGCGTCATACCCATGCCAATGGTGGTGCTGGTGATCGTGATGGTGCTTATGTTCGTGTTTTTGCGCTACACGCCCCTTGGCCGCAAGCTGCACATAATTGGCGGCAACGCGGAGGTGGCCTTCCTCTCCGGCATAGCGGTGAAGCGCTCCAAGCTGCTCACTTTCATATTGGGCGGCGGCATATGCGGGCTGGCGGCCTTCGTGCTCACATCGCGCATAGGCTCGGCGCTGCCCACCAACGGCTCGGGCTACGAGCTGAACGCGCTGGCGGCCGCTATTATAGGCGGCGCCTCCTTCGCGGGCGCCAAGGGAACGGTGCTGGGCGCCTTCTTCGGCGTGCTGCTGCTGGGCATAGTGAACAACGCGCTCAACATACTGGGCGTGGACGCCTTCTACCAAACGGTGGTGCTGGGTGTTATAATAGTTATTGCGGTGATATTCAGCAATTTGAAAAACAATTGAAAATATACGCTTTTGCGTTATGAAAATATTATAAGAGAACGAGGTACAGATCATGAAAAAAGTAACTGCGGTATTGATAGGCGCGGGCGATCGCGGGGCGAATGCCTACGCCGCCTACGCGAAAAATAACCCGGGCACCATACAGTTTGTGGCCGTGGCCGAAAAAAACGAGGAGAAGCGCAGGCATTTTCAGGCCGAGCACGGCATAGCGGAGGATATGGCCTTTGAAAGCTGGGACGAGCTTTTCGCCAAGGGCAAGCTGGCGGACGCCATACTGATATGCACGAACGAAAACTATCACTACGAGCCCACCAAGAAGGCTATGGAGCAGGGCTACCACATACTGCTGGAAAAGCCCATAACGCAGGAGCCGGTGACCAGCGTGGAAATAGGCGACATGGCGGCGAACTATGACAAGGTGTTCATGCTCTGCTACGTGCTGCGCTATACGCCCTTCTTCGCCGAGCTAAAGCGCGTGCTGGACGAGGGAGCCATCGGCCAATTGAAAACAATCGTGCATTGCGAAAACACGGGCATAGCGCACTTTTCACACAGCTATGTGCGCGGCATGTTCTCCAAGGAGGCCAACGCCGGGCCCATGATACTCTCCAAATGCTGTCACGATATGGATATACTCAACTGGCTCACGGGCTCTGAATGCGTGCGGCTACAAAGCTTCTCCACGCCCACATACTTCTGCGCGCAAAACGCGCCCGAGGGTGTGCCCGCGCGCTGTACGGACGGCTGCCCCATTTCGGACAGCTGCTATTTTTACGCGCCCAAGATGTATTCGGTGCCGCGTTCCGGCTTCAATGTGGATATGATATCCATAGACACCAGCCCGGCGGGCAAGATGGCCGCGCTGGAGGCCGGGCCGTTCGGACGCTGCGTGTACCATTGCGACAACGACGTTGTGGACACACAGGTCATAAATATGCAGTACGAGAACGGGGTGACCGTGGCCTTCTCCATGACCGCCTATTCGGAAGAGTGCTACCGCACTATAAAGCTTTCGGGAACGAGGGGCGAGATAGAGGGCAACCTGGAGAAGAACGAGTTCACCGTGAAGGATTTCGCCACAGGCCGCCACGAGACCATAAAGGTTTCCACCGTGCTGGATCGCCATTCGGGCGGGGACTATTTCATAATGACGGACTTCATAAAGCTGGTGCGTGAGGGCAGGATGGGCGGCCGCACCGCCGCAATGGGCGCGGTTTCAAGCCACGTGATGTGCTTTGCCTCCGAGGTGTCGCGCCGCGAGGGCAGGGAGATAGACATCGCCGAATACAAGGCGGAGCTGCGGGCGAAGATAGGCAAATAAAAGCCAAGGCAACGCAGCGTAATTCGAACAATAGGCATTGCCATAAAATAGTTAAATAATAAGGGAGCGTTTCTGCCAAAGGCGGCAGAAGCGCTCCCTTTTTTGCGCCTCTATGCAGTGTGGTGCATATTGAAAAAACATGCATAATTATGCAAATACCTCAAATGGCGTGACGGTTTTTATAGCTGTTAGACTTAAAGAAAAAAATATATCGACTGGTGATATTTTTATCGAATTTTGTTTATAAAAGAGCAATAGTGAATATAATGGAAACGACTCAACTAATGCTTGTCCATAAATGTGTGAAAGAAAAAATTTAAAATTTTTATCCATATACATTAGCTTGTGTAATAAAAAAGAATATGTATTATGAACCGACAGTTAAACCATATTATGCATACAAAAGAATATTGTGGTACAATTATTTCAAGTATTTAGAAAGTGGTGCAGCATGTTGAAGAAACGGACGACTTTGTTTTCATATTTATATAACACAATTTCTTCAGAAATAAAATCAGGTAAATATCTTCACGGAGAAAAATTACCCTCCTACAAACAGGTGTGCGCGATCTATGAGGTAGGCATACGCACCGTGAAGGATGTTTTTGCCGCCCTACAAAGAGATGGCTACATAAAAACAGAGGAGCGCAAGCGGGCTGTGGTGATGTACAGGCAGGAGAGGCGGCCGGATGACGAATACTTGAAAGAGCTGCTGATCCGGCGGGACGCCATTGTGGATAGTCTTCACGCAGTTAAACCGCTGCTCTGCGATCTTATAATACAGTCCATGGCGGTGAACGGCTCCTTTGAGCTGGCGCAATGCAGAAAAATAATACGCGGCATAAGTGATAGGCCCATATACGAACGCTGGCGTGCCGTGTCTAACATGCTCAAGAGACTATTGGTGAACTTCAACAATCCGCTCGTAGTGGAAATTTATGCAGATTTTGACCTGTATATAAACACGACCAGCTTTGAGGGATTCAGCAATCCTTATGAACTTATCTGTGACGATATTGAAAAGGTTTTCACGGAGTTTTTGAATGATTACGAAAAAGGGAACGTTGAATACGTTAATAAATGTATAAACAATATATTGGAAAGAACGGCGGCAGAGCTAGAAAAATACCTCGCTGTGTTGGCCAAGGAATACCCCAAGCTGGCGGCGTTGCCCCAGCGTGAATTTGAATGGCTGCCGCAAAAACGCCGCGCTTATGCGCACACGGAGATCGCCAGAAGCATAATAGGCGATTTGGGTGCGGGCGTGTTTGACATGACCGCAAACATGCTGCCCTCCATTGCGGCGCTGGCAAAGCGCTATGCCGTCTCCACATACACAATAAAAGAAGCGCTCTGTGCGCTGGAGGGGCTGGGCCTGGTTGAGATCGTGAACGGTGTGGGCACCCGCGTGACCACTGGCAATGTGAAGAGCCACGCAAAAGATCTTAAAAACAGCATACTGAAAAACGATTGCATGACGCTGCTTTACGGCGTACAGTTTTTCGCGCTTACCGGAAGGTGCGCCGCCGCTCTGGCCTTCGATAATATAGACGTTGAAAGGCTGCGGAAGGAGGGCGCTGAGGTAAACGAAAAAAGCGTGGATATACCCACGGTGCTCATAGATAGTTTTGTAGACGGCTTGCCATACCGGATGCAAAAGGTGATATATAACGGCATAAGGGGATTGCTGAATTGGGGATACTACTTTAATTTCTTGCTGAATGAATCTGGAAACGGTGATATGCTGAATAAGCTCAGCAAACGCGCTATGCGGCTGCCTGCGCAGGGAGATAAGCGCGAATTTGCGGATACCTTTGGAGATATTTGGATATTCAATCTTAACGTGGTATCGGTAAATCTGGCGAGGCTGGGCATAACGGATGCCGAAAAAGTATATATTCCGCAATACAATTCGCTGGGTCATATCGACATAAGTGTACCGCAGCGTTATTATTGATATTTTGCGCAGGAATACGGTCGTTAACCTTGACTATTATAAGCAGGTATTATAGAATAAAATAGTAATTTGTATTGTTTTAGTATTCACTAGATTGTTAGGCACCCAGAATATAAATTATTTTCAGATTGAAAAGTTTTATTTAGCTGAATGGGTGTTTTTTTGTTTTAATTAAATAATATTCGGAGGGAATTGATATGGATTCCACAGAGGCGAAGAAGGCGGGCTATCCGCATATAGTTTTCAAAATAAAGGGGAGTTTGTTCGCCATAACAAGCGAAAACATCACGGCAATAATGCGGCTGCCCGAATATGTGAAGATGCCACGGGCGGATATTGGCGTGCAGGGCGTTTTCATGTACAGGGGAAAGGCGGCCTTGCTGCTAAACTTCCGGCGTATGCTGGGCAAAATAACCATGGAGGAAGAATATGTGGAATTTGCCGATATGTTGGATCAGAGAAAGCAGGATCATATAAACTGGGTGGCGGAGCTTGAGCGTACCATAATAAACGACGAAAAATTTACTCTGGCCACCGATCCGCACAAGTGCGCATTCGGTAAATGGTACGATAATTATAAATCGAACGACTACAATATAATGTTTCATTTGAAGAAGATAAAGGAGCCGCACGATAAGCTACACATGGCGGCGCACAGAGTGGAGACCTGCAAACGTGAATGTGAGAACTGTACGAACAAAAGATGCCTCAGAGAGATATTGATGGAGGCCAAGGACGTTTATATGGCTCGTGTGGTGTCGCTTTTGGATGAGGCCAAGGTGCTTTTCAAGGAAGAGTATAGGGAAATGGTGCTGGTGGTGGGCGAGGAGCGCCCGGTGGGAATAATGGTAGACGAGGTGCTGGCGGTGGAAAAGCTGGAAGATACGGCAAAGGAAAAAAGCGAAGGCGTCATAATAGATTCACCGTATATTTCGGGTCTTAAAGAGAGCCGGAGCATGGGTGATATAATTTTTGAAGTGGACGAAAGCGTGCTAGTTGGCATGACTTGAATTTAACTAGGTTTATACAAGGCGAAACACGTGATAATGATTATGAATATCAAAGAAGCCAAATGCGGCTTCTTTTTTCAATTCGTGTAAATTGATAAAAATTTGATTATTGACTTCGTATGTGGTTAACAATAGTGTGGGCTTTCGAGGAGAGAACCTCTGAAAATAAGGTAATATAAATAGCAGCAAGTGTCGCAACAAAATACAAAGCGTATAACTTTGGATGTATATTGTTATATGTCTGTCTATTTGTTGCACCGTTTTGAGGAAAAATGCGACCGATTTTTAGAAAAAATACGACTGACATCGTATAAAAAATATTAACGAAACATGGAGGAACTAAAATGTTACATTTCAACGATCGAAAGAAGGAATATCCTATTGTATCGCCCAATATGGCGGTTTTTGAGGAAGATACGCTCATGCCGGTGAACAAGCTGAATAAGGGCTCGGTGCCGGCGGCGGTAGCGCACAGGCTTATAAAGGACGAGCTGATAGACGAGGGAAACGCGCGGCAAAATCTTGCCACCTTCTGCCAGACATATATGGAGCCCGAGGTTACGGAGCTGATGGCCGAAACGCTTTCGGTTAACGCTATAGATAAATCCGAATACCCCAAGATGACAGAGATAGAGAACCGCTGCGTAAACATAATTGCCGATCTGTGGCACGCCGAGCCGAGCAAGGCTATGGGCACCTCTACGGTGGGTTCCTCCGAGGCCTGCATGCTGGGCGGCATGGCAATGAAGTTCCGCTGGCGCGAGCTGGCCGAAAAGGCGGGCATAGACACCAAGGCCAAGATGCCCAACATTGTCATCTCCTCAGGATATCAGGTGTGCTGGGAAAAATTCTGTGTGTATTGGGACGTGGAAATGCGTCTGGTGCCGCTTGACGAGCAGCACATGAGCATGAACATGGATACCGTCATGAGCTATGTGGATGAATATACCATAGGCATAGTGGGCATACTGGGAATAACCTACACGGGCAAGTTCGACGATATAAAAACGCTGGACAAGCTGGTGGAGCAGCACAACAAAACGGCCAAGGTGCCCATTGGCATACATGTGGACGGCGCTTCGGGCGGCCTGTTCGCGCCCTTTTCCGATCCCAAACTGGAGTGGGATTTCAAGCTGAAAAATGTGCATTCCATAAACGCCTCCGGCCACAAATACGGTCTGGTATATCCGGGCATAGGCTGGGTACTGTGGAAAAACAAGGAATACCTACCCGAAAAGCTTATATTCTATGTAAACTATCTGGGCGGTGAACAGCCCACCATGGCAATAAACTTCTCGCGCTCGGGCAGCCAGATAATAGGCCAGTACTACATATTCCTGCGCTATGGCATGGACGGGCTCAAGCTTGTGCAAAACCACACACGCGACATCGCCATTCGTATCACCAAGGCCGTAGAGGATATGGGAATATTCGAAATATACAACGACGGCAGCAATGTGCCCGTTATATGCTACAAGCTGAAGGACCCGAAGAACTCCAAGTGGACGCTGTACGAGCTGGCGGACAGGCTGGCCATGAAGGGCTGGCAGGTGCCCGCGTACACGCTGCCCGAAAACCTGAAGGATGTGCTTATACAGCGCTTCGTAGTGCGCGCCGATCTTTCGGCTACCATGGCAGACGCGCTTATAGACGATATGAAGCGAGCCATAGAATATCTTGAGAAGAACACAAATGCGGACGCTCCAGGAAAGAGCAAGTCGGGCGCGCAGGGCTTCACGCATTGAGCAAGTAAATTAGGATATATTGAAAAGAAAGGATGTTAAGATATGAAAACAAATAGTCCTGCTGCCAGCTCAGCGAAACATTTGACATTGTTCGGCTTTTTCGCGATAACGGCATCGATGGTAATGACCGTGTACGAATATCCCACCTTTGCCTCATCGGGATTTGCGCTCGTCACATACCTCGTTTTGGGCGGTATACTGTGGTTTTTGCCGGTGGCTATGTCGTCTGCTGAAATGGCCACGGTGGAGGGCTGGGACACGGGCGGCGTGTTCACATGGTCGGGCAAGATGTTGGGGGAAAAATGGGGCTTCGCCAACATATTTTTCCAGTGGTTCCAGATAACCGTCGGCTTTGTTACAATGATCTATTTCATAATAGGCGCGCTGTCCTATGTGCTTAAATGGGACGCTCTCAACAACAATCCTGTAATAAAATTTTTGGCGGTGATAATAATATTCTGGCTGCTGACTTTCTCACAGTTCAAGGGTACACGCCTCACCGCGAAGATCGCCAAGGTGGGCTTTGTTGTGGGCGTTGTCGTTCCCGCCATAATACTGTTTGCTCTAACCATAGGCTTCTTCACAACGGGTGGCAAGAGCCTTATGCCGCTGGACGCGGCGGCAATGGTGCCGGATTTCACCAAAATAAACACGCTGGTGGTGTTCGTGTCATTCATATTGGCATACGCGGGCATTGAGGCCTCGGCCACTCACGCCAACGAAATGAAAAATGTCAAGCGCGATTACCCGCTCGCCATAATCATACTGGTCATAATGGCCATCGTGCTCAACACCATAGGCGGCGTGGCGATAGGTGCGGTAGTTCCGCAGAGCCAGCTGGGTCTGTCAACAGGCGTTTTGCAGGGGTTTGAAGGCCTCGTAAAACACTTTGGAACGGGCATGGATTGGCTGCCCGGGCTGGTGGGCATAATGATATCTGTCGGCGTTATAGCCGAGGTTTCCGCCTGGGTAACCGGCCCCTCCTGGGGCATGCTGGAAGCGGGCAAACGCGGTCTGCTTCCCAAAAAGCTGGCAGAGACGAACAAGCAAAACGTGCCCACCAAGTTCCTGATATTGCAAGGAATGATAGTTACCGCGTGGGCGGCCGTGCTTACCTTTGGCGGCGGCGGAAACAATGTTTCCTTCTTCACGGCGATGTCTCTAACCGTGGTCATATACATAGTGGGTTACATTATATTCTTCCTGGCATACATAAAGCTGGTCAGAAAACACGGCAGCCTCAAGCGTTCGTTTGAGATAACCAAGAAGAAGACGCCCAAGCTCATAATGGCCTTCGTAGGGCTGGTGGTATCTGTTATAGCGCTGGGAATATCCTTTATACCGCCGTCACAGCTCACCACGCCGGGCGCACCGGAGCAGTATCTCGCCATACTTATAATAAGCTTTGCGGTGGTAATAGTGGTTCCGTTCGTCATATACCACTTTATGCGCAAAAAGAACCCCATACCCGAGGAGGATAAAAAGCTGCCGGACGACGATGCGAAGGCAGTGGCGCAGGATTCGGCAAAATAATTTGATAGCGAAAGCACGGGCGGCTACGTAAAGGCTGTCCGTGTTTTTTGTGTGGGTGGAGAGGGAATGTAAAGTACAGGTCATTCTACAATAAACAGGCTCTATGTCAAATGTTGGGGTAGAGCAGTAAACTAAAGCAAGAATAGCGAGC
>CAYXFB010000045.1:0-22196 GCA_964464145.1 uncultured Christensenella sp. | reverse complement strand
GCACTTGCCTGTTTTTTTGCTTTGAGCCTTGTTTCTTACTGAGACAGCCCCTTTTCGTTTTATGATACACTCATACCAAAGTCTAATACTAATTCCAAATTAAAACATCTGTTTTAATTTGGAAGCGCCGCGCCTGCGGCGTGGCACGTTCTGCGCAAGAGCAGCGCAGAACACGTCTCATGCCATTCCAAACGCGCTTCGCGCTATAAAAAGTGCAAGCACTTTTTAAATGGAATTGGTATAAATATCCTCGCAAAGCTCTACAACCACGCCGCAGGGGTCGGATATAAGTAGCGCGCGCTTGCCTATCTGCGGCATTTCGGTGACATCCATGAGGAAGGGGACGTTCTTTGCCTTCAGCATATCGTTCCATGCGGCAAGATCGTCCACGTCGAAGGCTATGTGCCGCAGACCCGCGTTTTCCTCGGCCACGGCCCGGGTGCTTGCATTTCCGCACAGATCGAAAAGCTCTATGTAGGCCGAATCGTTCACCTTGAGGTACACGAGCGTCACCTCGCCCATATCCGCCGTTTGGCAGGGCGTAAAGCCCAGCACGTCGCGGTAAAAGGCAACAGATTCGTTTATATCTACGGTGTTTATGGCTATGTGGGCAACGTGGTTTATATTCATGGGTTTCCCTTCCGCAGATTAGAATCTGTCCTTATATTCGCCGTAACCGCCCTGCTTGGTGGCATAATCGAACTGGTAATCCTTGCCCTCGCCGCAGATCCGCCGCCACTGGCTCATGTGGAAATACTTCGCGCCCACCGCCGTCATTGCCTCCGCCTTCTCGCGGGTGCGGCAGCGTCCGGCCACCTCTATTTCAAGCTTGTCGCCATAATGGTCGTTTATGTATTTTACGTGCTCCACCTTCATATCGCCAAAGTGCAGCCCGGGGTTTGTTTTCACTGTTGTGATGCCTAGGTCTATGTACATCTGGCAGATCTTATCCAGCGTTTCGAAGGGCACCTTTATGACCCAGGAAACGGGTATAACGTTGAGCCTGCCGTCCGCCGCTTCAAGGATGAGGCGCAGCTCCTCGCGGGTGCGCTCCCAGTCGCCCGAAAGCACGGCGTTTATATTTATGCCTATGTCCACCTCGTCAAGCTGCCACTCCACGGCGTATTTTATGAGGTTTATCTTCATTTCCGTGGTAAGCCCGCCGAACGGGTAGCCTATTGTCATGCCTGTGCGGGTTATGCCGTTGGCGCACTCCGCGTCCACCTTTTTGAGCAGCGGAACCTGATAGGGCTCAACTATTATGGAACGAACTTTTTTGGCGTAGCCGTCGCGTATTTCCTTTTCTATTATGTCGTTCGGGCAGAAGGAAAGGAAGGGCGAGAGTATCGCTCTACTAAACATTTGGCTGTCATACATTGTAAAAATTCTCCTTTACGCTATTTCTGTTATAACTTTTTTGGCCTGCTCTGTGCTTATGCCGTCCGCGCCCGCTTCCAAAAGCTCTTGCGCCAGCCGCGCCGTGTGTATGTAACCCTGCGCCTCCACGGCCACCTTGCTTGAAAGCAAGGATTTCAGCAGCTTCACGTCCTTGACGTTGGCGTAGAGCGGCACGTCGTTTTTGTTTTCGTCCAGCGTGTTGTATAGGCCGGTGGAGGTAACTATGCAGTCTATGCCCGCTTTTATGGCGGCGGCGCACACCCCGGCCACTTCCTCGTCCGTAAGCACCTCTATCTCTATTATGAACTTAACCGCGGCGCGTCCGGCAACGGCATCCACCACCGCCTGCATTTCGCGTTCGATATAGTCGAAATTTTCAGATTTCGCCTCGCGTGCGTTCATGACCACCTCTACCTCGTGCGCGCCGCGCGAAACCGCGTCTGCCGCCTCCGCCGCCTTTTGCTCTATGGAAAATCCGCCGTGGGGATAGGACACCAGCGCGTTTATCTTCACGTCGGGGCTGGTGAGCGTTTCCGCGCACATTTCTATCATGCAGGGGAACACCTGCACTGTGCGAAAGCCGTAGCGTTCCGCCTCATAGCACAGGTTGGTAACCGTTTGGTAGTTTATATTTATGTCGAATATCCTGGATTGAGTTTTTGCTGCCAATTCTGCTCTGTTCATTTTTATCAACCTTCCTGTTCGAATGATTTTGTTATGTCTATTGCGGAGGCGGTGTTTATTCCGAAGCGTGTAACGCCTATGTCCAGCAGCTTCAAAAACTCGTCACGTGTGCGAATACCGCCCGCCGCCTTTATTTCTATATCATCGCGCACAACGTCCTTTATATTGCGTATGCGCTCTATGTTGGCGTCGCCCGGTACCCAGCCCGTGCCCGTTTTCACGAAATCAGCCCCGCTTTGCACGGCCAGCTCCGCCGCCTTCACCATCTCAGCGTCCGTGAGGCAGTTTATTTCTATGAGCATCTTCGTTTTTATGGGTCGTCCGGCGTTTTTGGCGAGGGCTATTATCTGCTGCACCTCGTCCAAAACATAGCCGTATTCGCCGTTTTTGAACTTGCCCACGTTCATCATTATGTCCATTTCCTCCACGCCGTCCGCTATCATGCCGCGCGCCTCCAGCAGCTTTGTTTCCGTTTTGTGCGCGCCGGAGGGAAAGCCGACGGGTGCTCCCACGTATACGCCCTCCACATCGGCCAGCATTTTGGCCAGCGTGCCTACAAAGCAGGGCAGTACGTGCACGTTTATGAATCTATACTGCTGTGCGTAGCCCACGTTTTCCTCTATGTCCGCCATACTGCTGTGTGTGCGCACGGCGCTGATGTCTATGAGTTTTGCCACCTCTTTTGCGTTCATGTTTCCTCCTTTGCGCTCCGAATGGGAGCGTATAAATATATTTTCACGAAATTACTTTCGTTGATATCATATTCAGGCCGCCTAGCGGCGTTTTTTGGCCGCTGCCGATCGCCCGGCCGCGGCCGCGCCTCCGCTTACTGCGGGAAAAGTTCAGCTGCGTTGTCTTTGTCTATTATCATGGAATGGGAAGCCAAAACCTGCTGATCCGGGTCTTGATCCGCAACTACCTTGTTGTACAGATACATAAAGCCGTCAAATGAAACGCCTGTGGGGTTCTGGCCTATAACGGTCATCTCGCCCTTGCGCACGTAATCCAGATTTTCCGCCGTTTCGTCGTGGCCTATCACGTATACCTCGCCCGTTTTGCCCGCGTCCGCAACTGCCTTGGGTGCGCCGTAGGGGCCGCCCGCTACGCAGTATATGGCTTTGAGGTCGGGGTGAGCGGTGAGAAGGTCCTTCGTTATGGTGTAGGTCTGATCCGCGCTGTCCTTAGCTTCGTAATCGCCCACGCTCACGTAACCCTTGGATTCCAGATAATCTTTAACGGTGTTGCGTTTGATCTCAAGATTTTCCATTGTGAAGCTGGCCGTGATTATGGCAAACTTCGCGCCCTGCTCGCCGCCCAGCGCGGCGTCCATCGCTTCGGCTACCGTTTGGCCGGCCTGCTTGTTGTCCTGGCCGATGAACACGAGGCGTTTGCTGGGCTTGTCGCTCTCGCCGTAAAGCGTCACCACGGGTATGCCCGCGTCGACCGCCTTATCTATATAGTTTTCCACGCCCGTTACGAAGGGGGTGGTCACTATGCCGTCATAGCCCTGCGCTATGGCCGCTTCAAGTCCGTTGTTTATGACGGTGGCGTCTATGTTCTCGCCCAGGTTCACATTGTCCACAGTTACGTTGTGCTGTGCCAAAAATGTTTGAGCTTCCTTTACGCCATCCTGAACCAGATTCCAGAACGGATTGTTTTGGAAGCCGAGGAAGGCGAACTTTAGCGGCTCTGCCGGATCCTGCTCTACTATTTTCACATTGTCCACCTCGCCTACGCGCTTGTATTCAAACGCGCCTGCCGCGGCCGATTCCGCGGGTGCGGATTCCGCCGGAGCCTCGCTCTTTGCGGGCGCTTCCGAAGCGGGTGCAGCGGGAGCCTCGGTGGCCGGAGCTGCCGGCGCCTCCGAAGCGGGCGCTACGCTTTCCGCCGGAGCGGAAGACGCCGCGGGTGCGGGTGCTGAGCAGCCTACAATAAAGAGTGCTGCCAAAAGCAGTACGACTACAAATAAACTAATGGTCTTTTTCATTTTTTCCTCCTTGGAATGTGTGTGTTTATTATTATTAAGCGGTTAGCTTAAACTTGTTTTTCTCTGTCCGGTGGCAAAGAGCATCACATTTTCTTCGGAATATTCGTGCGGCTCTATTATGCCCGTTATGCTGCCCATGCTCATCACCACTATTCTGTCGCTCAGCATCAAAAGTTCGGGCAGCTCGGATGATATGAGCAATATGGTTATGCCCTGCTTGGCGAGGTTGCGTATTATGCGGTAGATCTCCGCCTTTGCGCCCACGTCTATTCCGTGGGTGGGCTCGTCCAGTATTAGTATTTCCGGGTTTGTGCGCAGCCAGCGCGAAAGTATGGCCTTTTGCTGGTTGCCGCCCGAAAGCTCGCCTATGCGTTTTTTTATGTTGGTCGTCTTTATGTTCAGCTCTTGCACGTATTTTTGCGCCGAATCGCTCTCCAGCTTTTTGTTTATGAGCTTGCCCTTTTTGAGCGCGCGGTAGCTGGACATGTTTATGTTGTCCGCCACACTGAGGTCGGGGAAGAGCCCTTTTACCTTGCGCTCCTCGGGCACCAGAGCCAGCCGGTTTTTCACCGCGTCATAAGGGCTGCGGATGTGCACCGCGCTGCCGTTCAAAAGCAGCTGCCCGCCGTCCGTCTTATCGAATCCGAAGATGGATTCCATAAGCTCGCTACGACCCGCGCCCACCAGCCCGCCGAAACCGAGTATCTCGCCGCGCCTAGCGGTAAAGCTGATGTTTTGGAACTTGCCCTTGCGGGAAAGCTCTTTGACCTCCAGCACCACCTCGTCGCCTATATCCTCGGGCGAACGCTTTTCCGCGCCTGCGAGCTGCTCCTCAAGATCGCGTCCCACCATGAGCTTCACGGCTTCGTCTATAGAGAGCTCGTCTCGCGCGGCGGTTTTTATCATGCGTCCGTCGCGCAGCACCGTTATTTTGTCCGACACCTCGAACACTTCCTCCATGCGGTGCGAAACGTACACGATGGACACGCCGTCACGTTTGAGCTTTTCAATTATGCCCATGAGCGTGCGTGTTTCTTTGGCGGTTAGCGCCGCCGTGGGCTCGTCCATCATCAAAAGGCGCGGCTTTAGAGAAAGCGCCTTCACTATCTCTATGAGCTGCTTTTGCGCCACGCTGAGCTTATCCACAGCCGTGTCAGGACCAATTTCGGGTATGTCCAGCTCGTTTAAAAGCGCCACCGCGTTTTTGCGCAGCTCACGCTTGTTTATGAATGTTCCGCGCTTGGGGTAGTGGCCGAGGTATATATTGTCCATAACGCTCAGGAAGGGTATGAGCGAATTTTCCTGATGTATCATGGCGATGCCCATGTGCTGCGCCTCTATGGGCGATTGCAGCTTCACCTGTTCGCCATTCCATATGAGCGAACCCTCCTCCGCGTGGTAATAGCCGAAGAGTATGTTCATAAGCGTGGATTTGCCCGCGCCGTTTTCGCCCAGTATGGCGTGCACCTCGCCCTTGTGGAAGTCTATGTTTATATCGTTTAGCACCTTCACGCCCGGGAAGGATTTTGAAATATGCTCTACCTTTAGCAATGCCGTATCTGTCATAGCCATGCCCTCACTGTCTGCTGCGGCGGAACTGGTCGAACGCGCAGGCCGCCACTATTACAAGGCCGATGGTTATCATCTGCCAATAGGAGGACACCATAAGCAGTATGAAGCCGTTGCGTATAACGCCCAGTATGCCCGCGCCTATCAGCACGCCCACTATGGAGCCCTGCCCGCCCGAAAGGCTGCATCCGCCTATTACCGCCGCCGCTATAACGTCCAGCTCGTAGCCGGTGCCCGCCGCCGTGTCGGCAGAGTTTAGGTTGGCCGCCGTTATTATTCCCGTGAAGGCCGCCAGCCCGCCTATTATGGCGTACACGGACAGCTTCACGCGCTCCACCCTTATGCCGGACAGCTTTGCCGCCTTTTCGTTGCCGCCCACGGCGAAAACGTTGCGCCCGAATTCCGTTTTGGTAAGCAGTATGTGGCCTATGATTATTATCACGAACATGAGTATTATGGGAACGGGCAGATCGCCTATGGTGCCGCCCAGAAAGTCTATCTCGTTTTCAAAGTTTATGGGCAGCCCGCCCGAAATGAGGTAGGATATGCCCTTCACTATGTTCAGCATAGCCAGCGTTGCTATAAAAGGGTTTATTTTCAGCTTCACTATTATAGCGCCCGAAACCATGCCCAGCCCCACGCCCAGCGCCACGGCCAATAGAAGAGCTATCCAGGGGTTTATGCCCGCCGCTATCATGAATGCGCAGCTCACGCCGCCCAACGAAAGGAAGCTGCCCACAGAGAGGTCTATGCCGCCCGTGATTATTACGAAGGCCTCTCCCACGGCTATGATGGCCATAACGGAGATCTGCCGCAGCACGTTTATAACGTTGTTTGGTGTGAAAAATACGTTGTTGAATATGCCTATGATCACGCACAGCGCCGCCAGCACGATGAGTATTCCCAGCTCGTTGAACGTTTTCAGCTTGCCCGCGCTTTTTGCGCCCGGCTCTGCAGGTGTGTTTGCATTGAGATTTTGCATGATTTTCTTGTCCTCGCTTTATACTAAATTTTGCTGTATTCCTTGTATACCGGCATGAGCTGCTCGTAAAAATGCTTGAAAACGGGCAGCAGCTTTTTGTATTTTTCGGAGTCTTCCGCTATCGGCTCCACGCTGTCTTTTATTTGTATGATACCCTGCGCAACGTCCAGGCTGTCTATGAGGCCCGCGCCCACGCCCGCTATGAGCGCCGCGCCCAGCGCGCCTATGTGTTGCAGGTTTTGCGGCCGCACCATGCGCACTCCGAACATGCTGGAGAGTATTTGCATCCACAGGTCGTTGTTTGCGCCGCCGCCTATGAGCCGCGCCTCGCCTGACATCACGCCCATCATCTTGTAAAACTCCACGCCCATCATAAGATCGAAGGCCGAACCCTCCATTGCCGCGCGTATTATGTGGCCGTTGCCATGGTGCATGCGCAGGCCGAGGAAGGTTCCCGAAAGGCTGGCGTCCGAATAAAAGGTGTTGCCGCTGAACATGGAGGGCAGGAAAAACACCCCGTCCGCGCCCGCGCCCGCTTTTTTAGCGAGGCGTGTGGCCTCCGCGTACAGCCCGCCGCCAAACTGCTTTTTGAGGTCGGAACACATGTTGTCCATAACCCATTCGTAGGCCACGCAGGCCGAATGGGAATGCGTGCTGGTGAAGTAGGTATCGTTGCCCACGTATACTATGTTGGACATGAAATCCGGTGATATGAGCGGTTTTGTGTCGTTCACGCCCACCCAGCCAGCCGTTCCCATGCAGGTGACGAAGGTTCCTTTTTGGCGCACGCCGCCGCCGAGGGCACAGGCGTAGTTGTCCCACGAACCAAGCACCACCAGCGTGGCCGTGGTAAGCCCCATCTCCTGCGCTGCCCGGGCGGTAAGGTTGCCCACGGGCGTGGTGTTTTCGGCCGGGGTGAGCAGCTTTTCCTCGTCCACCTCGGAGAGGGCCAGCAGCTCGGCATCCCATTTGTGCGTGTTCATGTTGTACAGCCCGCTCATGCCCGCGTCGCCGTAGTCGGTATGCTCGTATTTTCCGGTCATGCGGTAGGCGAGGTATTCCTTGGGGTTCAAAAATTTGACCGCCTTTGAATATATATCCGGAAGGTTGCGCTTTATCCACAGCAGTTTAGCAGCGGGGTACAGCGCTATATCGAAGCTGTTGCCCGTGCGCTCGTAGCGTTCCCGCGCGTCTATGTTTTGCAGTATATACTCGCCCTCGCGGCCGCTGCGCGCGTCCATCCAGGTCATCACCTGATCAAGCAGCAAATTTCCGCCCTTGTCCACGGGAATGGCCGTCATGCCGTGGCTGCTGAAGGAGAGCGCGGCTATATCCGCCGGAGCCACGCCGGATTTGGCCACCACCTCGTGCGTGGCGTCCCGCACGGCCGCCCACCAGTCCTCCGGGCGCTGCTCTGCCCAGCCGGGCTGCGGGTAATAGGTCTTTATGGGATAATAGGCCTCCGCCAAAAAACCTCCGTCCAGATCGAATATGCAGGCCTTGTCGCCGCTGGTGCCAAGGTCGTGCGCCAATACATACTTTTTGTTCATCTATAAAACCTCCCCAATATGTGGCGTTTGATTTTCACTATGGTAATATATTTTCATTTTTGGTTAAAAAAAGAGAATGATGTAAAATCTGTCGGGCAATGTGGCGTTAATCAGTGCACACATTTTCATACGCGTATAACGTGCACCCCGCCGCTTTCCATTTTTGTCAGTTCGTCCTCGCTTTCGGGGAAAGCATCCGTTATGAGTATGTTCACCTTGCTTATATCGCACACCTTGTATGCGCTTATGTTGCCTATCTTGCTGTGGTCGCACAGCAGAATCAGTTCGCGGCTGTGCTCCTCCACCGTTTGCTTGAGGCGACAAAGATCGTATTTGGGCAGCGTGTAGCCGTTTTTCATGTTCACGGCCTGCGTTCCCACGAAGGCCTTTGTGAAATTGTAGCTCCGCAGCACGTCTATGGTCATTTGAGAGGCCATGCTCTCGTCCTCGGCCAAAAGCTCTCCGCCCGGCACGATGACCTTGAATATACCGCTGCCCACAAAGCAGCGCGCTATGTTCATGGCGGAACAAACTATGGTTACGTTTTTCAGGTTCTTACGCTGGCTCAGGACCTCCGCGAATTCGTATGTTGTTGAACCGCCGCCTATATAGAGAAAGTCATTGTTTTCAACTATGTTTGCGGCCGCGCTTGCTATGATACGCTTAGCGTCTATATTCTTGGACGTACGCTCGGAAAACGTGCCGTAGCCCGTGCTCACGGAAACACCACCGTGGAAGGAAACTATTCGCTTGTCATCCTCAAGGGCGCGAAGATCCCGCCTGATAGTGGACTGGGATATATTCAGCGCACGGCTTATCTCCTGTATGGTCACCACATTAGACTTGGCAATGTAGTTGAATATTTCTTCCTGACGCATGGATATAAGACTCGAGTTCAAACAAATCACTTCCTTTTGACGTAATTATACCAAAGTGAAAATATATTGTCAATTATATTTTTTCGTGTAAGCTCGTGTTGCATTCAATATATATTTTATCATACCGCAGGTAGTTTTTAAAAGAGTTTGGGCGTATAAAAATGCAGGGCTGAACTGTTTCAGCATACGGCGAGCAAGGAAGGCTCAACCATCTCGCCCCTCTATTGCATAGACCGCTATCTCGCTTATGAGCTCCGCGGGAAGAGGCTTTGCATAGGGGAACTGTATGGAACCCTTACCCGTTTTATATTCCGCGAGCCGAGGCGCATAGTGCTCCAGTGCCGCCACGCCCGGATATAGGCCGACATGCTTTTTTTGAGCGGCAAAGTGCACGCGGTTTTTGCCCAGAAAAAAAGTGGGCATGCCCCAGCTTATCTTTTGACCGGCCTGTGGAAGGGCAGCGGATATAACTGAGTAAACTTCTCTGAGTCTGGGTTGCACTTCCAGAGGGCAATTTACTATATATTCTTCTATATTTGAAAAATTTATTTTCTGATGGGTAATTTCGTGATTTTTTTGTGTCATAGCATAACCTCCAGTGTTTATACATAATACTATAACACGCGGGGAGGTGCGTAAACAAGTCAGTGGAAAACGGCGGATTTGATGGGCTACATGAACAATTGTAAAAAAATAATCAATATGTCCATATAAGCCCAAAAATGGAATATAAAATGTCGAATGTAAATATATTCGTCATAAATATGCCGTTTGAATTGTCTAATAATGAGTTTGTAATTTGTATATCTGTCCATAATATACTTGACTTTTTACTAAAAGATGGTAGACTTTACATTGAGTTAATAATATGTAGCAAGAGTTAAAAATTGCGATAGTTTTGGGCAAGGCGACACATCGGGAAAAGTCGAATTATTAAAAAACAGCATAGTATAAAATGTCAAGGAGTAGATACATGAACGTAATCGATATGAATATTGAATGCGAAAATCCATCTATCATGATTGTGGACGATACGCCCGCCAATTTGAAGCTTTTAAAGGAAATGCTAAACAGGCTGAATTATAAGGTTTCCACTTTTACATCTGGTCGTGCGGCGATATCATCCATGAGGGAGAATATACCCAATATCATACTTCTTGATATAAGTATGCCGGATATGGACGGATTTGAGGTGTGTAAACAAATAAAGGACGATGAGCGCACACAGAACGTTCCTATAATATTCATAAGCGCGCTGAATGAAATGAAGGACAAGGTGACGGCATTTCGGGCGGGCGCGGTGGATTATATCACAAAGCCCTTCGATTTTGACGAGGTGAGGATGCGCGTAAACAATCATCTAAAGATGCATTTTTACCAGATGGAGATAGAGAAGATGAACAAGCAGCTCAGCGAAAAGGTGGCTGAGCAGGTGAAGCGTATATTGCAGGCGGAGCGCCAGCTTTTTTGCGCGCAGGAATCTATAATAACCGGCCTAGCAAAGCTTTCCGAGTGCCGGGATACGGATACGGGAGGCCATGTGGAGAGGGTCTCTCTGTATTGCACGGCAATAGCGCGCATAATGGCCAAACGCGAGGAATACACGCAGGTGATAACAGAGGATTTTATAACCGCGCTGCGTTCGGCGGCCACCCTGCACGACATAGGAAAGGTAGCGATAGACGATTCCGTATTGCTGAAGAGGGGAAAGCTGACCGCGCCTGAGTTTGAGCAAATGAAAAAGCACACCACCATAGGGGGTGAAATAATAGCCGAGATACGTGAGAAGATGGAGGGCAGTGATCTTATAGAAATGGCGTATGAGGTTGTTATGTATCACCACGAGCGTTGGGACGGGAACGGCTACCCCTGCAAGCTCAAGGGTGAGGCTATACCGCTCAGCGCGCAGATAATGGCTATAGCGGACGTATACGACGCGCTGGGGTCGAAGCGCCCGTACAAGGAATCTTTTCCGCAGGATGTTATTTTTGACACTATTATGGAAGAAAAGGGCAGGCACTTTGCGCCGGCCGTAGTGGACGCTTTTGTGGAATATGTGCAATATGCAGAGGATAGCGTATGAAAGGTATAAATAAAAAGGGGATACATTTGTCCAGAATGCTGGTGCTGCTTTTGTCCGTATCCATGCTGGTGATACTGATATTCTATTCGCAGGCTGTCGTTGCATATGTGGACAGGGTGAGCGAGTTTGACCCGAATATGGCGGCCGACCCCAGCCTGGACGTGACCTTGGGCGCCATAATAGTTCTGTGCTGTCTGGGCGCTTTGCTGCTGCTTTATTTCCGTCAGGAGGCCGCGCTCAAAAAGAACCGGGCGGATGTTGAGCAGATGGAAAAGCTGCTGGGCGAGATGCACGGCAATCAAAAGCTGGCACGCGAGATAATAGGCATTGCCAAGAACGCGGCCAGCGATTCGTCCGACGCTTTGGATAAGGCCTACGCGCAGCTGGTGGAATATTATGAAAACTGGCGCATGGTGAACAACGATACCCGGACGCTTTATGAGCGCGTTTCGGAGGGAGCGCTGTATGAGCGTATAAACACCGGCATATACATGAACAAATACGCGCATATACCGCGCACAATGAATGCCGTGCTGGATTCCATAAACAGGATGATGGACGAAATACCTATAGGCATAGCGATTGTGGACGAAAATTACCGCATTTGCTATTTAAATAAGATGCTGCGCCTCACCTGCGGGCTGAACCGCAAAAAGATAGAGGAGGGGGCGACCGTTTACGATGTGGCGGTCATTAAGGATATAGATATTGCGGACAGCGTTAAGCGCGCGCTGGAGCAGGAGCAGGAGATACGCGAGGAGATAAAGATCCGTTTCAAGGGCAAGGAATATTGGATAGATGTGCGCACCATACCGCGCATGAGATCAATATCCGGCAAGCGAATGGTCATGCAGATAGTAACAGAGCAGACAGAGCTATATGATCTGAAACGGAAGGCGGACAGCGCGAACGTTGCAAAGAGCCGCTTTTTGTCCAGCATGAGCCACGAAATACGCACGCCCATAAATGCCATACTGGGCTACGCGCAGCTTTTGCAGGAGAGCGTGACGCTTTCCAAGAGCGAAAAGGGCTTTGTGGACACAATAAGAAAGAGCGGAAACCATCTGCTCACCATAATAAACGACGTGCTTGAGATATCCAAGATAGAAGAGGGCAGGATGGAGTTCCACATGGACAGCTTCAACCTGCATTCGCTTGTGAATGAATGTGCGAACATGTTCCGGCCCACCATACAGGAAAAGGGGCTGGAGCTTTCGCTTACATTGAAGGACAACGTGCCTTACTATGTCAAAAGCGATCAGGTGAAGATACGCCAAATGCTGCTGAATGTGTGCAGCAACGCCGTAAAATTCACAGAATCGGGCGGCATTGTGATAGAGGTGTCGGCAGACGAGCATTCGGGCGCGGACAGCGCGTCCAACATATGCATAGATGTTTCGGATACTGGCTTCGGAATAGATCCCAAAGATTTTGAGCGTGTTTTCGATGTGTTCAAACAGACTACCTCGGGCAAAAAATCCTCCGGTGGAACGGGTCTTGGTATGCCCATAAGCAGAACGTTCGCGCGGCATCTGGGCGGCGATCTGCACATATTGCGCAGTGCCATAGGCAAGGGCACCACCTTCCGCATAGAATTTCGCGTGGACGTGGTGGAGCATGCCGATCTGCCCGAGGAGGACGTGCCGGACAATCGCCATATAACCGGCATAAAGGGCAATATGCGCATACTGGTGGTGGATGACAATGTGGAAAATAGAAGCGTTGTGGGGCTGTTTTTGGGCAAGGTGGGAATAGACACCGTATATGCCAAGGACGGCAAGGAGGCCATAAGGAAGGCGCGCTCCTACAATCCGGATATGATATTCATGGATCTTGCGATGCCCGTGATAGACGGCTTTGAGGCCACAAAGCATATAAAGAGCTCCGATTGGGGCAAGGATATACACGTTATAGCGGTGACCGCGAACGTGCTGGACGAGACTGTTCAAAAGGTCAAGGAATACGGCTTTGCGGATTACATAATAAAGCCGTTCATAAAGCAGCAGATATTCGACGTGATACAAAAGTTTTGCGATGTGGAGTATATTTACGAGACGTTGGAGCAGGAGCAGGATACCTCGCGGGTGGTTGTGGATAGGGAAAAGCTGCCCAAGGGCTTTGAGGAAACCATCAAAAAGGCGGTGTTTTATGGAGATTTTGACAAAGTTATAAAAACGGTAGAGGAACTGGGAGAAGAATTTACCGATGCCAAGCAGCGCATGCTGGAGCTGGCGGAAAATTTTGACGGTAAATCTATATGCAATCTCATTAAAGGTAACGCGGATTGATACGGCCTGATACGCGAAGGGAAGGCCGAAAGTGACAACCAGCGTAAGCTGCGCGGCGGTGCGCCGTGTGAGTAAAACAGGAGTAGTACCAAAATGAGTGATAAGAAATTTGAAAAGGCGCAGGACTGGAACGATTTAAGAAATTCCTCCGTGGCCATAATAGACGATGTGGTGGACAACATAAAGCTGCTTAACAGCATGCTCAAAGAATCGGGATACTATCCCTACGTTTTCCACTCCGGCCAGGAGGCGCTGCAAAGCTTGGAGCTAAGCCCGCCGGACATTGTGCTGCTGGATATAAACATGCCCCACATGGACGGCTTTGAGGTGGCGCGCCGCATGAAAAAAATACCCGGGCTGAAAAGCACGCCCATAATATTCGTGACCGCGCTTGATGATGTCACGAGCAAAGTTAAAGCGTTTCAATCGGGTGGCGTGGACTTTATTACCAAGCCCTATGTGTTTGAAGAGGTGCGCTCTCGCGTGGAAACACATCTGCGGATAGCAAAAATGCAGAGGTACACAAACGAGTACAACGCCTACCTCAAGGAACAGCTGGAAAAGGAATATCAGCGCACTATTGAGACGCAGGAGCAGCTTATTTCGCTGCATAAAAACAATTTCAACGCGCAGATGGCCGTGATAGAGATCGTGACGGGCATCGTGGAGGTTAGCGTGGGCCAGCTGGGTCGTTCCACGAAGCGTGTGCAGCATCTTTGCGGCAAGATAACGAACCAGCTCACCAAAAGACGGTTGTTTCAGGATGAAATAACGCCCACGTTCTTGCCCGACATAATATACGCGTCCGCGCTGTATGATTGCGGAATGGCCAGCCTGCCACCGCGGCTTGTGAACTCCAAGCTCAAATACAGCTCCATAGACCGCCGGGAAATGGAAAAGCACACCACGGTGGGCGCCTCCATACTGTGGCGCGCGCGCGAAAAATTCCCGCAGAGCAGCATGCTCAAAATGGCGGTGGAGCTTGCGGCAACGCACCACGAGCGCTACGATGGATCGGGCTATCCCGAGGGCATAGAGGGAGACAGGATACCTCTATGCTCGCGTATACTTTCCATTGCGGATGTGTACGACGCGCTTATTTCGGATTCGCAGTATCGCGTTCAATATTCTGTGAAGAGCGCGCTTTCCACAATAGGAAACAGATGGTCGAAGCAATTTGACCCCGATGTTTTGGAAGCCTTTATGGCTGCTGTGGATGTGGATGAGGATGAAAAAATAATACGAAATCTCAAGATAACGCGTTCAAAATAACGGATAAAGTGGTAAGTTGTGATCAAACGCCAAAAAATGAATCTATCAAACTCTTAAATTCTTTATGGTTGAAGGGCTTGGTTACATAACCTGAAGCGCCCAGAAGCAAAGCTTGCTTTTCACCAATTTCCTTTGGCTCGGACGTCAAAAATATGACGGGTGCGGTATGCCCGCTCTGTTTTATGCGGCGCATGGTCTCAAAACCATCGATTCCAGCCATATTTACATCTAAAATAATAATATCCACGTCCTGTTCGCTAAGAAATTCCAACGCGGCTTCGCCGGAGTATTCAAAAAAAAGCTCATAAGAGCCCGAGAGCGCTTCTTTTATAGAGGTTTGTATGAATAAGCTGTCATCGATCGATAGCACACGGAAAATATGCGCCATAAAAATGCTCCTTATATAAAATATTATGGATAGTGTAACATTAGCGTTGTTACATTTCAACATTTTATTCGAATTTATACTATTTTTGTGCAGCTATACTAAAAAAAACCCAAAAAAACTCGCAATAGCGCGGTTTTGCTCTATGCAGAATTATCTGCATATTCTCCCGCGAATTTAGCGAAACAAATAATTATTATCATTTTTTTGCTGTTATAAATATTTTTGATTGAGGCGGCTAAAAATCCAGTTCTATTATTTCGCCCACCGGTTCGCACAGCTCATCACAGCCTCCGGGCCTTACGGCTACGCCTATTTCCCAGCGTATGCCAAAGTTTGGCGTTGTCAAAAAGCTGTCCACCTGGAAGGTCATGTTTTCTTGGAGCGCGTAATCAGAGCTTGTTTCCATCCAGGGTGGTTCCACCTCTATCATGCCTGTGCCGTGGCAGGGGCCATATAAAAAATTTTGACCGTAGCCCGCCGAAACGAACATTGCATGATACTCCTTCGCTATATCGGAGGCTATGGCACCCGGACGTATCTGCGATTTTGTCCAGTTGTGCATTTTTAGAGCGAAGCCTATGTATTCGCGCCGCGCGGAATCCAGCCTGCCCATGCACACGGGCATAGCCTTGCAGGGCGAATAGCCATCCACCCTGCCGCCGATTCCTAGCTGCAATATGTCGTCCTTGCTGATCAGCCTGCCCGTTCGCGCGCGGGATATAGCGTGCCGCGTGGCGCGTCCGCCGAATATGAAAAGCGGCAGCGCCTCGTATTCCGCGCCCATCTCGTATATGGCCTTTTGCGCCACGCCCACCATTTGCGCCTCCGTAACGCCCGGCCGCAACGCCGATACAACCTGCCTTATGGCGTATTCCGCCACCGCAAAGCCCTGCCTTATGCAGGCGATCTCGTTTTCGGATTTAATGCTTCTGAGGCGCGCCATAATGGAGTCGGCGCGCACTATCTCAGCCGCGGGGAAGGCTTGCTTTAGCCCGTCCAACATGACGAGCGTTGTGTTCAGCCAGCTCGCCACGCCTATGCGTATTTTTCGGCCATAGACGCCTATGGCTTTGAGCACGTCCGTATAGGTGGACGCTTTAGCCTCGGGTGTTTCGGGGTCGGCAGATTCGCGGTATTCGCGCAGTACGAATATTTTTTTCGCGTTGCTGAAATCCGCCGCGAAAAGCCCGCTTTCCATGCCCACCATGAGCGCGCAATCTCCGGCGGCGGATATGGCGAAGCCCGCGCGCTCGAACGCCGGCCAAAAGCCGCTGAAATACCTCACGTCCGCGTAATCCGCCTCGGTGGAGTTTACAATGAGTGCGTCCAGCCCCATGTTGCGCACGAGCTCCGCCGCCTTTTGTACGCGCTGCCTATATTCATCCGCCGGAATGCTTACACGCTGCATAGCCCCCTCCTGCTTTATTCGAATACTATGGGCTCTATGTCCAGCATTTCGCAGATGGAAACCAGCTCCGCGACGCAATTCCCCTCCACTGCGTGCGCGTGGTTGGAGCCGTACACATTTATGAGCTGCTCGGGTGTCACGGGAATCTTAACGTAGGCGGCAGGCCACTCCGGCGAGGTCTCCTCCATCTTTTCCTTGGGGAACTCCTTCACCTGCGCGGGGAATATTATCATGCGGTACTGGCCGTTTTTGCGGCAAAGTCGCGCGCAGGTGAGCTCGCCCTCCGTGGCCATGTAGCGCACGGTCGCGCCGCCCGCTTCGAAAAATTCGGGAGACTGCGCGAAGAACTCCACATTTTTGAGGTTGTCACGAAAGTTTGCCGAGCGTCCGGCGTAGTATGTGGATTGCGAGCCGCAGTTGGAAAATACGAACACGTCGTTTTCCTCGTCATAGTGGCGAAAATCGAAAAACAGCGTGGGCGCGCCCGTCAGAAGGTGCAGCATCTGCATGGTAAGCGCGCCGTCCATATCGTTTTCGCAGGAGCACACCGTTATGTCCTTCTCGCCCTCCATGTCGTAGGGGTCGTTCAAAAAGGCCTGGGAGAGGCACTGCGTAACAAAATGGTTGCCCATCTCCGGCTGGCACTTTATGCCTATAAAATCCAGCCCGCGTTCCTTTATCATATCCTTTGTGGCGAGGTAACAGGCTATTTGGAAGCGAAGCTTTTCCTCCGTCAAGCCTTCGCCGTTGTAGTGGATGCACTCCGTATTTTCGGTGAGCCACTCAAATGCGCTGTCTATGCGTGTTTTATCTATGAGCTCCGCCAAACGGATTATTTCCATTTCATCCATGTGCTCGCAGTCTATGCCAAAGCGCTTCATCCAGGTGGATTGCTCCGCCACGCCCGTATACATGCCCATGCTGCGCCCGCCGAACATGCCGTATACGGAGCCCTTGAGCGAATTTACCACCTTGGCCGCCTGCGCGAATTTCAACACCTTCTCGTACACCTCCGGCTTGGCTATATCGCCCCACACGCGGGAGTTTTGTATGCCCATCTGGTCCAGGCTGCCCGCGCTGGCCATCATGCCCACCAGACCGCAGCGCGTGGGATGAACATTCGAAAGCATGAGCAGCGGGCGCTCTATGTTGCGCGCCGCAATAACGGCAAGGTTGGGGTATACCCAGATAGAAAAGTTCAGTATAACGCCGTCCACATCCTTGGCGACCAGCTTTTTGGCCTCCTCCAGCGCTTCTTTTTGCGTGTGTATTATAGTGTCGGCCACAATAAGCTCTATGTCGGCTTTTTTGTTTATATAGTCAACAACGTAATCCTGAAATTTCTCGTTTGTTTCAAGCAGCATCTCGTGTGCTTTTTTTCTGTTGTCCGATACTGTGATGAGGCCTATCCTCGGCTTTCTGTACATAATATTTCCTCCAAATCAGTTGTTTTTTTATTTTACGCCCGTGCCTATGGAACGCTTGAGCGAATCCGTAAACATTGCAAGATATATCACCGTGCCGCGCACAATGGGGTATATGTACGGGTTGGCGCCCAATATGCCCAGTCCGTTCTCTATGCTCATTAAAAACAGCACGCCTATGAGCGTTCCCGGCAGCACTGAACCCACGCCGCCAAAGAGGCTGGTGCCGCCCAGCACGGCCGCTGTGATGGCCAAAAACTCCATGTTGTTGCCCACGTAGGCCGCGTTCACCATGCCGAGGTTGCCCACCTGCATAATGCCCGCGATCCCGGCGAATAAGCCGCTCATTATGAAAACGGAAGCGTAGGTCTTTCGAACGTTTATGCCCACCTTGGAGGCGGCGGCCTTGTTGCAGCCCACCGCCTGTATCCTTCGCCCGAAGGCGGTATAGCGGTATATGAGCATCATTGCTATGGCAAGGCCTATGGATATAACCACCAGTATGGAGAGCCCGCCGAAGGCCTGCGTGTTCACCGCCGCCTTTATTTCGTCCGTCGTGAGTATTTGCTCGCCCTTGCTCACTAGGTACACCATACCGCGCACCAGCACCTGCATTCCCAGCGTCACCAAAAATGAGTTTATGCGCAATACGGCTATGAGCGCGGCGTTTGCCATGCCTATGCCCACACCGCCCGCAATGCCAATAATGGTGGCAAGCGGAGCCGGCAGCCCCCAGTTTACCGCGGCCACCAGCCACAGCGCGCCCGCAAAGCCCGCAATGGAGCCCACCGAAAGGTCTATTTCCGCTATCAGCAGCACGAAGGTCATGCCTATTGCGCAGACTAGAAGCGGGCTGGAGTTGGTAAGCAGCTCCTTTATGTTCGAAACGGATACGAACACGGGAGACAGCACGGCGTATATTATTATGATTGCGCCTATAAGCATATAGAGCGCGTAATTTACGAAAAACTTTTTGGTGCGCAACGATTTACCGCCCACAGTCAAACCATTGTTTTCCACGTCTTTTCCCTCTTTTCTTCCAATTTGTTGCAGCTAAACGCAGTAGGACATCAGCAGTTCTTTTTCAATTTCCGCCTTGCCCACCTCGGCCACTATGCGCCCGCGGTTCAGCACCATCACCCTGTCCGAAAGCGCGGATATCTCCTCTATCTCGGATGAAACCACCACCACCGCCGTACCCGTGCGGGCAAGGTTTTTTATCATCTTGTGTATCTCCGCCTTGGCGCCCACATCAACGCCGCGCGTGGGTTCGTCCAGCAGGAACACCTTGGGGTGGCGCAGCAGCCATTTTGCCATTATAACCTTTTGCTGGTTGCCGCCGGAAAGCTGCTCCACCTTCACGTCCACATTGGGTGTTTTTATGTTTAGCCGGTGCGAATATTCGTCCGCCGTCTCGCGCTGCTTTTTGAAATCCAAAAAGGGGCTGCCCGCTTTTTTGAACTGCTTTAGATTGGGGGAGGCTATGTTTTCCCAAATGCTCCACGGCAAAAACAACCCGTCGTCGTGCCGAGCCTCCGTCACATAACCGCAGTAATCGCGCACGCTGTCAAAGGGAACCGCCTTGAGCGCGCCCGCTTCGTCCGCTATGTAGACCCTGCCGGAATCGGCCTTATCAAGACCGTACATCGCGCGCATGAGCTCCGTTCTGCCCGAGCCCATGAGACCCCACAAGCCAACTATCTCTCCGCTGTGCAGCTCAAAGCTGACCTCGCGCGGCGCTCTGCCGGCGGTCAGTTCCTCCACGCGGCATACCACCGCGCCCTCGTTTGCCGTATAATCGTCATCTATCTTGGCGATCTCGCCGCCCACCATGTTGGAAAGTATCTGCGAACGGGATATATCCGCCGTCTTGCCCTCAAGCACCACGCGCCCGTCGCGTAGCACGACCGTTTTGTCGCTTATCTCCTCCACCTCGTCAAGAAAGTGCGATATGAAGAATATCACCGCGCCCTGATCCTTGAGACCGTTTATGACCTCGAAGAGGCGCTCCTTTTCCTTGTATGCGAAGGATGCGGTGGGCTCGTCGAACAGCAATATCTTGCCGCCAGCCGAAAGCGCGCGGGCGATCTCCACCATCTGCCGATCGCCGATGGGAAGGTTGCCCACCTTTTCAGTCACTCTTATGTCGCAGCCCATCATATCCAGATACTTTTTGGCTGTGGCGTTCATCTCGGCATAGCTCACCTTGCCGCGCATCTTGGAAATGGATATGTTTTCGGCCACCGTCATGAAATTAAACATTATGGGCTCTTGGTGTATGAAGCCTATGCCGTATTTTTCCGCGTCCTGCGGTGTGTTTATTTGTATTTGCTCGCCGTCTATGGAAATACTGCCACCGCTTGCCGCGTGCACGCCGCCCAGTATGTTCATGAGCGTGGATTTGCCCGCGCCGTTCACGCCTATAAGCCCGGTGACCTCGCCACCCACTGCCTCTATGTTTATATCGTCAAGGGCTTTTACGCCCGGAAATTCTTTGGATATATGCTCTATCTTGAGTACCGTCGCCATACCCTCACCCTCTTTCGCTCATTTTGTTACGCAGCACGTCAAAATACGTAACAAGTATTATTATGGAGCCCTTTATGAGCAGCGTTACAAAATAGTCCACGTTCATTAGATTCATAACGTTGGATATGACTCCCATGAATATACTGCCTATTATTGTGCCCGCTATGCTGCCCTTGCCGCCCGCCACGCTCGCGCCGCCAATAACAACGGAGGCCACGATATCCATGAACATGTTTTGCGGCCCCATGGAGGGCCCGGCGGAGTTGAGCCGCGCGGCTGCCAGTATGCCCGCAAGACCAGCCATAAGCCCGCCGATAACGTATATGGAAAATGTTATGCGGCTCGTCTTTACGCCGTTCACCTTGGCGGTTTCCTCGTTTACGCCGGTTTGAAAAAGCTGCCTGCCGAATATCGTTTTGGTTAGCACAAGGTGCATCACCACGGCAACGGCTATTAGTATGAATGCCGGTGTGGGGAACACGCCGAATATATCGCCCGCGAATATTTCGGAAAAGGCGTCCGGCATACCCGAAATACTGCGCGCCTCGGTGAACCAGTTGGATGTTCCCAGCGCCATTGTGGAAACGGCCAACGTTACTATCATGGGCACCATCTTCAGCTTGGAAACGGAAAAGCCGTTGAAGCAGCCCACGCCCGTGCCCACTGCCAGCGTGACTATCACGCCCAAAAATATGTTTTGCGTGTTCGCCATGACACTGCAGCCCAAGATCGCGGACAGCGCCATGACTGTGGGCAGCGATAGGTCTATGCCGCCCGTGATTATTATAAAAGTTAGCCCTATGGCCATGAGGCCGGTGGAGCTGACCTGAACTATTACGCTCATTATGTTCCGGTAGGTCAAAAATTTTGGCACGGCCAGCGCCACTATCACCACGAATATTATTCCGGCTATAAGCAAAATGGTGTTGGGGTTCTTGAGCTTTGCGTATAGCGGTCTATTCTTGGGCAGCGCCGCTCCGGCCGGGTTTGTAGAATTTGTCATTTGCTTCCTCCATCGCCATGCGTATGTATACAGCAACGATATATCCGTCATGCCGGTTTATATTTTGGCGGCTCGCGCGCTCTTCAATGCGCGCGAGCCGCACCTTGTTTAGGCCGCGCCGCTTATTCCGTTTCGTAATTCTTGGCCCAAAGCGCCTCTGTTTCCACGTTGTCCTTGCCTATTACCTTGCCGCCAACCAGCACGGTGGCCTCGGCGGGTGCCTTGCCCTCTATGAGGTCGAAAGCTACCGGCGCGAAGGCCGCCGCCATGCCCTCAAGGTCGTAGGAGGTGTCATAGTCTATATAACCGTCGCGTATGAATTGAAGGCCCACGGGGAAAACATCCTGGGAGCCTACCCATATGTGCCCCTCTTCGCCCGCCGGTATCCACTTGTTTGCCTTTTCCAGCACGGACTGCACGGAGGTGATTATAAAGTCTGATGCTATGAGCACTGTGTTGCAATCCGGATTGCCCTGATATGCCGCGGAGAAACCAGAAAGCGCCGTGTTTGCGTCCCACTCGGAGGGAACTTCCTGCTTTATTGTCACGCCGAATTCGTCCGCTGCCTTTTTGAAGCCCTCTATGCGATTGAGCGCATTTTGATCTGAAAGGCTGCCTATTATGCTTATTACGCTGGTGGGTGTCACGCCCGCGTCCTTCATTGCGCCGAAGAGCGCCACGCCAGTTGTGTATGCCTGATCCACAGTGTCAAGGCCTATGAATGCGTCCGGCTGCTCGCCGCCCGGAGCCGCG
>CAYXFB010000044.1:0-22276 GCA_964464145.1 uncultured Christensenella sp. | reverse complement strand
ATCACCCTCACAAATGCCCCCGTCGAAACCGGTACATCCCCATGTAAGGTTTTTTTCTTCCCGCCGTTGGCGGGGAAGAATGGTGGTTTTCCGTCGAATTCGATACCTAACCATTTTTTCATGGCTTTTTTCTTCCCGCTATTAGCGGGGAAGAATTGTGGTTCCCGTCGAATCCGGTGCATAACCATTTTTTCATGGCTTTTTTCTTCCCGCCGTTGGCGGGGAAAAATTGTGGTTCCCGTCGAATCCGGTACTTAACCATTTTTTTCATGGTTTTTTTCTTCCCGCCGTTGGCGAGGAAGAATTGTGGTTTCCCGTCGAATCCGGTGCATAACCATTTTTTCATGGTTTTTCCTTCCCGCTGTTGGCGAGGAAGAATTGTGGTTTCCCGTCGAATCCGGTGCATAACCATTTCTTCATGGTTTTTCTCTTCCCTTCGTTAGGGAAAAATTGTTTTCTCGAATCCGGCATTCCGTGTATGTTCGTTTTTCCGTGACTATTTCAAATGCCTTTCCATATCCCTCCTCACTGCTTTTTCCTTTAGGTCTTGGCGCTTGTCGTACAAATGTTTGCCTCGCGCCACGCCTATCTCCAGCTTCACTTTGCCGTGCTTTAGGTACATTTTGAGCGGGATCAGCGTGTATCCCTTTTGCACCGACAGCCCCAGCAGTTTGTCTATCTCGCGCTTGTGCAGCAGCAGTTTTCTTACTCTCAGCGGGTCGCGGTTGAAAATATTGCCCTTCTCGTACGGGCTTATGTGCATATTTTGAACGAAGGCCTCGCCCCGCTTTATCTGCACATAGGAATCCCGCAGGTTCAGCTTGCCCATGCGGCAACTTTTCACCTCCGTGCCCACAAGCGAAATGCCCGCTTCGTAGCTGTCCTCTATGAAATATTCATGCCGCGCCTTCTTGTTTTGCGCCAGCAGCTTCACACTCTCCATAAAAACCTTCCCGAACTATCCTACCACATATTTTGGCATTATCCAACCAAAATTCATGCATTGTTTATTATATCATTCCGCGAACTCAAATTCAATTTTGCCCGCCGCCAGATCCACCGCAACCACGCGTATCTTCACGTTGTCGCCCAGCGTTATCTTCTTTGCCGTACGCTCGCCAATCACACAGTGCAGCTTTTCGTGATACACGTAATAATCGTCGTCCATGCGCGCCAGCGGTATCATGCCCTCAATAGTGTTCTCAAGCTCCACGAATATGCCAAACCGCGCCACGCCCGAAACAACGCCCTCAAACTCGCTGCCCACGCGCGTGCTCATGTATTCGGCCATCTTCATATCGTCCACCGCGCGCTCCGCCTCTATGGCGTTTCGTTCGCGTTCGCTGGCTTGCTTGGCTATGCCGGGCAGCTCCTTGTTTAACCGGGTGATCTCCTTCGCCGTGCCCTTCAATTTTATGATGCGATGCACCATAAGATCTGGATAGCGGCGTATGGGCGAGGTGAAGTGACAATACTGCTCTGCGGCAAGGCCGAAATGTGCCACGGGCGCAACGTCGTACCTCGCTTTCTTGAGTGAGCGCAGCGTCACGCTGTTCACCACGTTAGAAAGCGGCGTACCCTCCACACCGTTCAGCACCTCCTGAATGTCCATGGGCTGTATGTCGGCCGCGCCGTGCAGCTTTATGCCAAAGTTGCCCAGGAACACGGCCAGCTCCTGCATTTTCTCCGCATCCGGCTGCTCGTGTATGCGGTACAAAAAGGGCATTTCCAGCTTATGATAGTGCTGCGCCACCGTTATGTTGGCCATAAGCATAAATTCTTCTATGAGCTTTTGCGCGTCGCGGCGGTCTCGCACCACCACTTCGTAGGGCACTCCGCGGCCGTCCAGCTTTATTTCCGCTTCGTTCAGATCGAAATCCACGCTGCCCCGCTCAAACCTGCGCCGCCGCAGCTTTTTCGCCAGACGGTTCATATCCTGCAAAAGCTCCTTTATTTCGGCGTACTTGCGGCAAAGCGTCCGGTCGCCCTCCAATATGCCGTTCACGTCGTCGTAGGTCATGCGGTAACCGCTTCTTATAACGCTGGGCGCGATGGTGTGCGAAACCACCCTGCCCATCCGGTTTATCTCCATCACGCAGGACACTGTATATTTATCCTCGTGCGGGTTGAGCGAGCACAGGTCGTCAGAAAGCGCCTTGGGCAGCATGGGAACAACCCTGTCCACCAGATAAACGCTTGTGCCGCGCCGCAGCGCCTCCCCATCCAGCTCGCTGCCCGGCCTCACATAGTGCGAAACGTCCGCTATGTGCACCGCCAGCTCCACATTGCCGTTCTCTAGCGGGTAAAGAGATACCGCGTCGTCCAGATCCTTCGCGTCCGCTCCGTCTATGGTGAGCACCAGCTTGGTGCGAAAATCCAGCCTGCCCTTTGCGGATATCTTCTTGCCGCGCAGCGCATTGGCCTCCTCCTCGCACTCGGGCGGAAATTCGGCCATCAGCCCAAAACGCCTCGCGTAGGCCAACACGTCCATGCCCGGCTGGCCGGACATGCCCAGCACCTCCACTATCTTGGCTTCCGGCCTTCTGTGCTGCTCGCCGCGTTTTGTGAGCCGGGCCACCACCATCTGGTCCTTCCTCGCGCCGTTCGCCTTGCCCTTGGGTATGAAAACCTCGCCCAGCACGGCCTCGCCGCTATCCACAAACATCATCTTGCGGTTGCCCGTTACGCGGCCCACTATGGTTTTATCCAGCGGAGAGAGTATTTCCAGCACCTTGCCCTCAAGGTTTGCGCCGCGCCCCTGCTGCTTTTTCAGCCGCACCAGCACGGTATCGCCATTGAGCGCGCCCTTCCTGTCCGCCTGATTGATGAATATATCACCCTCCAGCCCTTCCGTGCGCAAAAAGGCGAAGCCCGCCGCCTTGGCCTCCAGCGTGCCCGTAAAATAGCCCAGCGTGGCCGCCAGAGCCAGTTTGCCCTGCCCGCTCCTCGCAAGAGCGCCTTCGTCCAAAAGCTCCGAAACGGGCGCTTTGAGCTTTTTTACGCTCATGCCCAGCGCTTTCGCAAGCTGCTCGGATGAAACGTATATTTTCTTTTCCACCACGCTCAATATTTTCTGTTTTATATCCAAAATCCTTACGCCACCCGTCTTTTATTTATCCATCCAAACATATATAAACCATTTGCCGCCGTTATTTCACATCGCCGCAAACAAAAAAACACCCTCGCGGGTGTTTTGCTTTCGTTTAAGCTGTCATCAGATATTTTTGTATCACGGCAAGCGCAACAGCCAGTATCATGAATCCAACCGCCGCAACCTTTGTGAGCTTCACAAGCAGCGCGTCCATGCCCTTTGCCTTTTTCTTACCGAATATCTGCTCAGCACCGCCGCCTATCGCGCCGGGAACGCCCGCTCTCTGACCGGATTGAAGCAACACTACCGCTATAAGAAATACTGAGAAAACAACCAGTACTATCTTTATTATATGAGAAATAATTTCTATACCGTCCATACCAATACCTCCTCCATTTGCATAACAATAGACATCATACCATGCCGGAAAGCAAATTGCAACATATTTTTTGAGTGCTCGGGCTCTGCCCGCACCCGCCAAAGGCTCTGCCTTTGGAAACCGCTGGGGACACGTTACCCGCTTCGCTGTGGCATTGCTGAACGCAATGCTTACGCTCAGCGAACACTGCGCTCCCTTCATCCCGCACTGCGGGCGGTCGCTCCGTGTTCCCCAGACCCCGGAAAACGCCTTAGGCGTTTTCCCGCATATATTCTGTGTAAAGACCAAATCGTTGTACGTTTTGCGCAAACGTTAGTCTTTGCCCAAGAATTCTTCGAATATCGCACGCAATTGCTCTAGCGTTTCCACGTGCACCAGCTTCTCTCGCACTCTTGCCGCGCCCTTCATGCCCTTTGTGTAGGCGGGGGCGTGTGTGCGCATTTGCAGCATTGCAAGCTTTTCGCCCTTGTTTTGCACCGTTTGCTCCGCTTGTGTCAGGCACATTGCTATGCGCTGCTCGTCCGTGGGCGGCGCTATTTCGCGTCCTTGTTGCAGCAGCGCCTTTGTCTGCGCGAACACAAAAGGGTTGCCCTGCGCGCCTCTGGCTATCATCACCGCGTCGCAGCCCGTGTGCTCCAGCATGGCCTTGGCGTCGCCCGCGCAAAATATGTCGCCGTTGCCTATCACCTCTATGCCCACAGCGGCCTTCACAGCGGCGATTATATCCCAATCCGCTCTGCCGGAATAAAACTGCTCGCGCGTTCTGCCGTGCACCGTTATGGCATCGCAGCCCGCCTCCTCCGCCATCCTGGCGAACTCCACGGCATTCACGCTCCCCTCGTCCCAGCCCTTGCGAAACTTCACGCTCAGCCGCACGTCCACCGCCCTGCGCACCGCTGATATTATTTTTGCCGCCAGCGCCGGATTTTTCATGAGCGCGCTGCCCTCGCCGTTGCCCGCTATCTTGGGCGCGGGGCAGCCCATGTTTATGTCTATCACATAAAGCCGCTCGCCCAAAGCATCCAGCACATATTTCGCCGTATCCGCCAGTATATCAGGCTCACTGCCAAAAAGCTGCACGCCCACACGCTTCTCCTGCGGCGAAAGCTCCATTAGCGCTCCCGTTTTCTTATCCCTAAAGGAAACCGCCTTCGCGCTTATCATCTCGGTGAAGGTCATTTGCGCGCCCTGCTGCACGCACAGCCCGCGCATTGCCGCGTCCGTAATGCCCGCCATGGGCGCAAGGTATATTTTTATGCCGTCCACGGCTTTCCTCCTTTTACGCAGAGAAAACGCCCCGCGGCGTTTCCCTTGTTTCGTCTATGTTGTTCGCTTGTCACGGTGCGGCCGAAGCGGAGGGCGAGGGTGAAGCGGTTGCCTCCGGCGAAGCCGAAGCCCCCTCTTCCGGCATTACGGTGGGCTCGGGCGAGCTTTCGTCTATCACTATAGGCTCTACAAGCTTTAGCTCGCTTATCTTCCAGGATTCGTTCACCTTGTCCTTTTTGAGCGTCACCTCGTATACACCGTTCTCCCAGCTCACCGGCTTTTCGGCGACGGCCGGCGCGTTTTCGTCCGCCGTCTGCGTGTCCGTTATTTTCTTGCCGGATATATCGCGCACACGCTCCGTCACCTGCAGCGTGGTTTCCTCGTCCCACGGCCAAACTATATGAAACTCCACCTCGGAATTTTCATAGTAGTTTTGTATTTCAAAGCCGTCGTAATAATTGCTGTTCATCATACTGTCCGTCGCCAGCACCTTGGTGGTGAAAAGCTTTTCCAGCATGATTCGGTCGCTTCCGTCCGTGGCGGGCAGCAAAACAGCCTGCGCCCGTTTGGAAAAAGCGTCCTTGACCATCATATTAACGTTCATGGTGTTCATAGCGGTGTAGTATGCCCCTATTATAAGCATCACCACAATTATCACCGCCACCACGCAGAAGATCACATACAGCGCTCCTCTGGCCACCTTAACTCCGGTATTCCTGCCCAATTTGAAAATTTATCCTTCCCTTGGTTTCATTGTGGGGAACAGCAGCACGTCCCTTATGGAGTACGAATCCGTAAGCAGCATGACCATGCGGTCTATGCCTATCCCCATGCCTCCCGTGGGCGGCATTGCGTAGGAAAGCGCGTTCACGAAATCCTCGTCCATCATGTTGGCCTCGTCGTCACCTTCGGCGCGCTTCTTCGCCTGATCCATAAAGCGCTCGCGCTGGTCATCCGGGTCGTTCAGCTCGGAAAAGGCGTTCGCCAGCTCCCTTCCGGTAACAAAAAGCTCGAACCGCTCGGTCAGCCAGGGTTCGTCCGCCTTCTTTTTGGCCAGCGGCGAAACCTCCACCGGGTAGTCACATATAAATGTGGGCTGAACCAAACGTTCCTCCACGCGTTGCTCGAACGCTTCGTTCAGCAGCATTCCGCGCGTGGGCTTGCCCTCAAACTCTATTCCCGCCTCGTGCGCCGCTCTGCGCGCTTCCTCGTCATCCTCTATCGCGCCGAAATCTATACCCGCGTATTCCTTCACGGCCTCCACCATGGTGTAGCGCTTCCACGGCGCCTTGAGGCTTATCTCCGTGCCGTCGAACACCACCGTGTCGCTCCCCAGAACCTTCTCCGCGCAATAGCGGAACAGATTTTCGCACAGCTCCATCATGCCCTTGTAATCAGTATATGCCTGATACAGCTCTATCGTGGTGAATTCGGGGTTGTGCCGCGTGTCCATTCCCTCGTTGCGGAATATGCGGCCTATCTCATACACCCGCTCAAAGCCGCCCACTATAAGCCGCTTTAGGTGCAGCTCTGTGGCTATGCGCAGATACATATCTATATCCAGCGTGTTGTGGTGCGTTATGAACGGCCTTGCCGTCGCGCCGCCCGCGCTGTCCTGCAGGATGGGCGTTTCCACCTCAATAAAGCCCTGCGAATCCATATAGTCGCGTATGCTCTTTATTATTTTGGAACGCTTGTAAAACGTCTGCTTCACCTCGGGGTTGACAATGAGGTCAACGTAACGCTGGCGGTACCGCAAATCGGTATCCTTGAGCCCGTGGAATTTTTCGGGCAGCGGCAGCAGAGATTTCGACAGCAGCGTAACGCTGTGCGCTTTAACGGATATCTCGCCCGCGTTGGTGCGGAAGGCCTCACCCGTAACGCCCACTATATCGCCAATGTCAAATTTCTTATACTCGGCGTAGGGCAGCTCCCCCATAACGTCGCGGCGGGCGTACACCTGTATCTGCCCCTCCCCGTCCATTATGTGGAAAAAGCTGGCCTTGCCCATTATGCGCTTGGACATTATGCGGCCCGCTATGCTTACCTCTTTGCCCTCATATTTTTCAAAGCCGTCAATTATTTCGGTAGAGCCGTGCGTCTTGTCGAAAACGGTGAGCTCGTAAGGGCATCTGCCCTCCGCCCTCAGCGTCTCCAGCTTTTCGCGGCGCACCTTCAATATCTCCGAAAGCTCCTGCGGCTTCTGTTCATTTACTGCAACGTTGTTTTCCTGCGACTCCTGCGACATAAATCTATTCCCCCATCAAGCTAATACAGAATCAAGGATCAATAAGTCCGCAAAGCGGACGAATCATATATCATCGCCGAAGGCGATACATTCATTCTGCATTATTAATTATTAATTGAAATTTGCGCAAGCGCAAATTTCCCTACCTGTGTATATCCAATATCTTATACTTCACAACGCCTCCGGGCGTTTCCACCTTAACGGTGGCGCCTATTTTTTTGCCCAATAGCGCCCTTCCCACGGGTGATTCGTTGGATATCTTGCTTTTGTTGAGATCGGCCTCGGCGGAACCCACTATCTGGTATTCCTCCTCCTCGCCGTAGCTCTTATCCAGCAAGCGAACGATCGCGCCCACGTTCACCGTCTGCACGTCCACCTCTTCCTCGTCCACAACGGAGGCGTTGCGCAGCATTTTTTCTATTGTAACGATCTCGCCCTCAATGCGCGCCTGCTCGTTTTTGGCTTCGTCATATTCGGCATTCTCCGAGAGGTCGCCAAACGCGCGCGCCTGTTTTATCTCTTCCGCTATTTCCAGCCTTCGTACCGTCTTTAGGTATTCCAGCTTTTCTTCAAGTTCCTTTACGCCTTTAGTAGTGAGCACTACAGTCTCAGCCATTTTAAACTTCCTCCCTTAATGGGTAAATATTACGGCTTTGCGCCGCTGTGTTTCAAACCACTATATTATAGCGGTAGAACGGTTTTTGTCAAGCTTGGGGGCTATTCTGCCGTTTTATCTCCCAAATATTTGTCTATCTTGCCCTTGGCGCGTTGCAGCGCGTTGTCTATGGATTTTTCGCTGCGCTCCATTATGCGCGCTATCTCCATGTAGGATTTGCCGCGAAGATAATACATCAGCACCTTTTTCTCCAGGCCGGAAAGCATTTTGGTGATCTCCAGCTCTATTATGGAAAAATCCTCCCGGTCTATCACTATATCCTCGGGGTTATACACCCGCGTAGCCTCCAGTATGTCCACCAGCGTGCGCTCCGAATCCTCGTCGTACACCGGCTTGTTCAGCGAAACGTAGGAGTTCAGCGGCTTGTGCTTTTGCCGCGTGGCCGTCTTTATGGCCGTTATTATCTGCCTTGTCACGCACAGCTCGGCAAACACCCTAAAGGAAGCCAGCTTTTCGGTGTTGAAGTCACGAATGGCTTTATACAGCCCGATCATGCCCTCCTGCACGATGTCCTCCTTGTCCGCGCCTATGAGAAAATAGGAACGCGCCTTACCGCGCACAAAGTTTTTATATTTGCGAAGCAAAAATTCCTGCGCGAAAGAATCCTCCCGCGCGGCCACGGCCACCTGCTCGTCCGCCATGCGCGCATACCTGTCGAAAGCGCAAAGAGCGCCCTCGTCCGCGAATTCCCCGCGCATTTCCTCCATCGCATCATTGTAGCGCTGCTCCGCATCCCTGCCCATAAATATCTATCCTTCCAAGTCCTGCCGCCGCTTTTCGTAGGCTATCACGCTGGCCGCGCAGGCCGCGTTGAGTGATTGCGTCCTGCCCGCCATGTCTATAGTCACCGTCATATCGCAAAGCTGCTTTGTGAGGCGGGAAACACCCTCCCCCTCGCCGCCTATTATGAGCGCCACCGCCCCCTTGAGGTTGGATTTCGAAAGCGGCTGCCCGTCCATATCGGCCGCCACCGCCCACACGTTTTTGGCCTTGAGCTCATCTATACAGCGGTTTATGTTCGTCACCTTAACAATGGGTATAAACTCGGCCGCGCCGCTTGAAACCTTGAAAACCGCGCCCGTCAAAGAAGCGCTACGCCGCTTGCCTATAACCACGCCGTGCGCGCCCAGCGCCTCCGCGCTGCGGATTATGGCGCCCAGATTGTGCGGGTCCATTATGCCGTCCAGCACCATTATGAAGGGCGGCTCGCCACGTTCCTCCGCCCGCGCGAATATATCTTCTATGTCGCTGTAAGAAAACGCAGGCACCTGAGCGATTATGCCCTGATGGTTGCCCGGCTTGCCCTCGTGCCCAAGACCGGCCGCCATTTCGTCCAGCTTGGCGCGCGGCACCTCGCGAATTATTATGTTCGCCTCCCGCGCCATGGCAAGAAGCTGGCCAATGCTGCCCTCCCCGCCCTTGGAAACGAATATACGCTCTATCTGGCTGCCCGCCCTGAGTGCCTCGCGCACGCTGTTCCTGCCTATTATATATTCCGCGCTCTCAGCGCCCTTATCCCTATCCATTCACATTTTCCTCAAATATTTTATCGTCCAAAATTGAAAGCAGCTCGTCCAGCCTATCCTGCTGCGCCGAGAGGAATAGGTAGCCTATCAGCGCCTCCGCCGCCGTTGCGTAGCGGTAGTCCGCCACGCTCATGTTCTTGGGCACCGTGGCGCTCTTGGCGTTCCTGCCCCGCATAAAAACGTTGCGCTCGCGCTCGGTAAGCTGTTCCATTATGCCGTGCGCGAAGGCGGCCTGCGCCCGCGCGTTCACTATGCCGCTGCTTTTTATGTGCAGTACGCCCGTATTGCTGCCGCAGCTCGTAACAAGCGCGGTGCGCACATACAGATCGAACACACTGTCCCCAATATACGCCAGATTCAGCGGTGCTATCTGCGCCGCCGCCTCGGGCGTCAATACCTCTTTGACGTTTATACCCAGCCTCATTGTTCCCTTTCCATTCACATAGCATTTTTAAAAATGCTATGTGAATACTAAATGCCATTCGGCTCGCCGCTAAAGCGGCAACCGCAGAATATGGCAGATATAGCAACTTGAAAAAAATCATATGCTTTTTTTCAAGTTGCTATATACCGGCCACCGGCTGCGCGTTTAGGCGCATATCCGCTCGTTCGCCCTTCATGTACGCATAATAGCCCGCTGAGGCTATCATTGCCGCGTTGTCCGTGCAATACTTCATCTCGGGGAAAAACAGCTCCGTTTCGCTCTCGTCCGCCAGCGCCGTGAAGGCCTCGCGCACCTGAGCGTTGGCGCTCACCCCTCCGCACACGGCTATTTTTTCGAATCCCAAACGGTTCTTGGCCTCAAATGTGTTCCTCACCAGCGTATCCGTTACCGTTTTTAAAAAGGAAGCCGCCACGTCCTCGCGCCTGTATTCACCGCCCGTTTGCTCCAGACGGTGCAGCATGTTTATGACCGAAGTTTTTAGCCCGCTGAACGAAAAATCAAGATGCGTCTCCCCCTTAAAACTGCGCGGAAAGCTGTATGCATTGGCGTCCCCCTCCATAGCCAGCCTCTCTAGGTTGGGCCCGCCCGGGTAGGCCAGCCCTAAGAGCCGCGCCACCTTGTCTATGGCCTCGCCCGCCGCGTCGTCGCGCGTTTGGCCTATTATTTCAAACTCCACGTAATCGCGAACCGCCACAAGCTGCGTGTGCCCGCCCGATATGACGAGGCACAAAAAGGGCGGCTTTAGCTCCGGATGCGAAATATAGTTGGCGCAGATGTGCCCGGCGATGTGGTTCACCGCCACGAGCGGTTTATCCCAGGCGTAGGCCAGCGCCTTGGCGTATGAAACGCCCGTCAAAAGCGCGCCCACCAGCCCGGGCCCGTAGGTCACCGCGATGGCGTCTATCTCATCCCTGCCGCCCGCCAGATCAACGGCGGCGGGCACTATGTAGGGCAGCTTTTCGACGTGGCTGCGCGAGGCTATCTCGGGCACCACGCCGCCGTATTCGCCGTGTATCTCTATCTGCGAAAAAACCTCGTTGGATATAACGCTGCGTCCGCCGCTCACAACGGAGGCGGCCGTTTCATCGCAGGATGTTTCTATTGCCAGTATCTTCACATCGCTCAAATCCGCTCACCTCCGGCGGCTTTTTTAAGCTGCCTGCCGCGCTTTGCGCTCATTATTCCAGTTACCGCCAGCGCGGCCAGCACTCCCGCTATGAATATGGCCAATATCTTGCCCACCATATCAAAGAAGAAGGTCTGCTCAAACATGCGTATCAAAAGCGAGGTGGCGGGATCGAACTGCCAGAGATCGTTGGAGAAGAATACGTGATGGAAGCTTATCCAAAAGCTGGTGAAGTCCGCCGCCGCCCAGGCCGCGATAACGCCGAAGCCGGCCAGCACTATTATTATGCTGTAAAACGCCGCCTGCCAAACAAGCCGCGAATTTTTTGAGATCAGCCTCGCCGCGGCTATGAGCACCACGCCCAGCGGCAGCATCACCCACATGAAGCGCACCGCGTTTTGGTTGAGCACGGCCACGTCCACCATGTGCGTCTTTTCGCGTTCGTTGTAAAACTCGCGCTGCTGCCCGCCTATATCCGCAGTCATGTCAAGGTTTTCGCGCTTTCCTTCGAGGTAGGAAAGCAGGTTTTCGGTGGCCTCGTCCAGCACCGGCCGCTCCACGCCCACATAATCCGCGCTACCCAGCTTGTCATATTCGGACGCGTAAAAGCCGCGGTCAAAGGCTACCGCCTCCACCACGCCCACCATCGCGGCCAATATCAAAAAGGCCGTACCTATCAAAACGAATAAACGGCACAGCAAGCCCACCCATTTCGCGCTATACTTGTTTGCTCCCACAGTATACTTCTCTTCCCCCGTAAAAAAATCGTTCTATCTTCCGTACCTCCGCGCCCCGTCCATCCCAAAAGCGGGGCGCGCGCTATTTCTTACTATTCGCACACGCCCTGCACCAGGCAGGCGCGCAGAGGCGAGCCGTCCGCCGCTATCTTGAGCGGCAGCGCGCACAGCATATATATGCCCGGCTCCGCCTTGGAAAGCTCCAGCGATTCAAGAATCAGGCAGCCCTCGGAAAGCAGTATATCGTGCACCTCGTCGCTGCCTATGGAAAGGCTGTCCGTACCCACTAATCGTACGCCCGCGTCCACCAGCCTGCGCGCCTGCGTTTCGGATATCCGGCCGCTCTCCTCGTCCCCGCCCTTTATTATTACCCTGCGCATATCGGAGGGTATCTTCATTTCGCTTTTGTCCACCACGGCGCACTGCCCCACCATTTCGCTGAGCGGTATCTGCGAAACGTGCCGCCCGCCCGATATCACATGGCTGGGCGCGTCGATATGCGTGCCGCTGTGCGAACCCATGGAAAGCTTCGTTATGGCAAAGCCATTGGTCTCCACCGTATAAAACTGCTCTATTCTAACATGCGGGTCTCCCTCGTATATCTTTACGTCCTCGTTCAATTCCCGCGTAATATCTATTATTTTGATTTTAAACACCTCTTCTGCCGTACTGCGTTATTTCCCCACCACGCAATATATAATTATACGTTTTCCCGCGCATATTTTCAAGTTTTGCAGCCATTATTAATAATTTATATACAAAGACCGCCCCAAGCGGGACGGCCAAATTTTGCATATTTAGTATCGCCTTACAATTCTCACTTCTTGTTCGGCTTGGGCTTGCTGAGATACTGCTTGTAGCGCACGCGGAACAGTATGAAATACGTAACCACGCAGCCCAGTACAAACACTATGCTGACGATCGACCATACCGAATCGAAGCCCGCCTGATATTCCAGTATGGAAAGTATCAGCAGCCCCACACCGGTTATCCAGCAGAACTTACGCAGCATCTTGTTGTGAGATTCCTTCATTTCTTTAGGATAGTCGTTTTCGTAGGCCTTGCCACTGCCCTTTATGGCGTAATAAAGCAGATATATGGCAATAAAGATGTTGAACAGCATCATAAAATTCATGCTGGACGCCATCGGGTTTTGCGCCGCCGCCGCACCCGTCTGCTCTGCTGCCTTGGTGATTAACTGAACCATTCAAATTACCCCCGGTAAAAATTTATAAGTTATTATGCGAAGCCTGAGCTCCGCCGAGCGACTCACCTAACCGATCCGCGTGACCTTCGCGCCGTCCGGCGTATCCTTTACCTCAAACCCCATTTCCTTCAGGCTGTCACGCAATTGATCAGACTTTGCCCAGTCCTTCGCATCGCGAGCCGCCTTGCGCTCTTTGAGCATCTCTTCCACCTCGGGCGGTATGCTTTCGTCCGCCTGCTTCAAAAGACCCAGCACCTCCAGCCGCTCATCCAGCGCGCCGAGCGCCTCCTTTGCGGCCGCCGCACTGCCGCCGTTTTCAAACAGCGTGTTCACCGCCTTGACATATTCGAATATATCGCCTATCGCGCCCGCCGTGTTTAGGTCGTCATCCATATTGCGCACGAAGGCCGCTTGTAGCTCGGCTATGGCCGCCAAAACGTCCACGGCCGTATCCTTCGGGTTTTCCGCTATAAAGCGCAGATTTTCGCGACAATTCTGTATGCGCGCAAATGCCGTTTTGGATTGCTCCAAAAGCTCCTTGGAGAAGTTTATGGGGCTGGCGTAATGCGAGCTCAAAAGGAAGAGCCGCACCACCACACCGTCAAAATCCTGCAAAATATCCCGCACCGTAAAATAGTTCCCCAGCGACTTGGACATTTTTTTGTTATCTATATTTATGTAGCCGTTGTGCATCCAATACTTTGCGAAAGGTTTGCCCGTGGCCGCCTCGCTCTGTGCTATCTCGTTTTCGTGGTGCGGGAATTTAAGATCCTGCCCGCCTCCGTGTATATCCAGCGTATCACCGAGGTACTTCATGCTCATGGCGGAGCACTCTATATGCCATCCCGGCCTGCCTTCGCCCCAGGGGCTATCCCAGGCGGGTTCGTCCGGCTTTTTGGCCTTCCACAGCGCAAAGTCCATAGGGTTTTTCTTGTTTTCGTTCACGTCCACGCGCGCGCCCAGCTCCAGCTCTTCAAGGTCCTGGCCGGAGAGCTTGCCGTAGCCGGGAAAGCTTTCGGTATCAAAATAAACATCCCCGCCCGATTCGTACGCGTGACCCGAATCTATGAGCCGCTGCACCAGCGCAACTATCTCGCCCATGTGCTCCGTTGCTTTGGGGTGCGTGTTTGCCTCTTTTATGTTCAGCGCCTGCGCGTCCTTGAAATATTCGGCAATAAAGCGTTCGCCAAGCTCCTTCACCGTTATGCCCTCGGCATTTGCCTCGCGTATCATCTTATCGTCCACATCGGTGAAGTTTTGCACGTAATTCACATCGTAGCCGCGATAGGCAAGGTATCGGCGCAGCGTATCAAACACTATAAATGGTCTGGCGTTGCCTATATGGAAGTAATTGTACACAGTGGGGCCGCAGGCGTAAATATTCACGCGTCCCTCATGCAGCGGTACAAACTCTTCCTTTTTATTCGTCATCGAGTTTACTATCTTCAAATACGTTCCTCCGTAAAAAAGCCTGTCCAAATCGTTATTTATCATTATAATACCAAACACCGAAATAACACAAGCATAATTGCACGCCCTCGCAATATGTTTGACGCACGGCTTACGCCTCCGCCAGCGGCGAGATATCTTCCGGCGGTATGCCGGGCGAAAAATACGCCTTTTGCATATAAAACGGGCTGCCCCGCGTATCGCGCGAGAGCAGCCCTCTTTTTGTGCTTTGATGTGGCCGCGCCGCCTATTTGCTGTTCGCCTTAACAAAATCGGCAATGTCGCTTATTACCTCCGGGCTGACGGAGGATTTTTTATCGTATTCGGAAATATCCCGCTTGCCGTTGCTCTCCATGAAAAGATGGTTCAGATTGTCATACAGCTTCAAAGTGGCGTTTTGCCTGCCGGAAAGCAGCTCCTGCCACGCCGCAAAATCCTTGTCCGGATACACCTGAAAATCCGCGCCGCCCTGCAGCACCAGCATGGGTATGCGCAGGCTTTTCGCTATCTCCGGCGTGTCTATGGCGTTCAGGCTGGCCCAATATTCGCCCGGCATACCGAAGTATGTCTGCGTGTCGCCCGGCTGGGCCGCCTTTGCCTTGTCCGCCTCCTCACGCACCTGCTCCAGCGAAACTTTTTTAATAACGTCCGCCACGTCCGATTTATCCACGACCTCCACATTTTGATCGTAAATTATATCGGCGAGGCTGCGCGGCGAACCAGCCAGCATTATTATGCCCTTTACATCCGGATTGTCCTGCGCTATCTTGGGCGCCATCATGCCGCCCAGGCTGTGCCCCAGCACAAATATATCACCCACGCTCTTTTCACTCTTCATGAGCGATATGGCGCTTGAAACGTCATCAAGCGTTTCTGATTCTATGGTGGCCTCCTCGGCAAAATCCTCCGGGTATATGAAAGTCCGCTTATCGAAACGAAGTGAGGCTATGCCGCGCTGTGCCAGCCCCTGCGCGATATCCGCAAAGGGCTTGTTTTCGCCTATTGTCTCGTCCCTGTCGCTTGGACCTGAGCCCTGCACCAGCACCACAACGCTGGCCGTACCCGAGCCGCGCGGCAGTGTAAGCACCGCCTCAAGCGGCTTCCTGTCGCCACCCACCTGAATTATGACCTCGTCATAAACGCCGCCCGCGCCCTTGGCCGCCGCGCCGTAAAAATCACCCTTGCCACAACCGGCGCAAAGTAAAAACAACAATACAAAGAACGCCGCAAATAATTTTTTAAACATATAAATACCCAGTTTCGTTTAGCTCCCAACGCCGCGCCACATTTGCTTAAAATTATACCCGAATAAGATTGTTTTTTCAATATATAGCGGGAAAGTTATGTAGCGCTTCACCGGAAAGCCGCACGCATCGCGCAGAGTATCCAACGTAAAAAACATTTTACACAGGAAAACAGGAAAGTTATGTATATTTTATATCCCTAAACCGTTCAATAATATGTTATAATGCCTTTATAATACATGAAAAATAATTATCGCCCATAGGGGTCGGTTTTTTGGAGGTTTTTTGATGGCACAAGACGGCATAAGCACTGGTATCAAGGCCGCTAGGGTGGACAAGCTGAAAAACATAGTTTTGGCTCGGCTGAAGCGCACCTTCGGGCGCACGCTGGAAAACGCCAGCAAGGATCAGATATACAAGGCCTGCGCGTTGTCCCTCAGCGAAATAATCACCAGCAAATGGGCGGACGCAAACGATCAGCTGTCCAAAAAGGGCATGAAGCGGCTTTTTTACCTCTCAGCCGAGTTTCTCATGGGGCGCGCGCTCGTGAACAATATGATAAACCTGCATCTTTTGGAAGACTATAAGGACGTTTTTGCAGAGCTTGGCCTCAGCCTGGACGATATTGAGGAGCAGGAGCGAGACGCGGGTCTCGGCAACGGCGGTCTCGGCCGTTTGGCCGCCTGCTTTTTAGACTCGCTCTCCACGCTGGATCTGCCCGTAACAGGCTGCACCATACGCTACGAATACGGCCTCTTCAAGCAAAAGATAGTGAACGGCGAGCAGGTAGAGGTGGACGATAACTGGATGGAATCCGGCAACGTGTGGGAGATCCCGCGCCCGGAGGATCAGGTGGAGGTCAAATACGGCGGCGAAATAGAGGAAGACTGGACGGACAACGGGCTTGAGATACGCCACAAAAACTATTACAGCGTGCTGGCTATACCCTATGACGTACCCGTGATAGGCTACGAAAGCAGTATGGTGGCCACGCTGCGGCTGTGGAGCGCCAAGGCCAAGACCGGCCTTGACATGAGCTACTTCAATCGCGGCGAATATTCGCGCGCAGTGCAGGAACGTGAGCTGGCGGAGATAATCTCCAAGGTGCTCTACCCGGAGGACAATCACGAGCAGGGCAAGCTGCTCAGGCTAAAGCAGTTCTATTTCTTCACCTCCGCCACAATGCAGCACATAGTGCAAAAGCAGAAAAAGCTGTACGGAGAGCTTCACACGCTGCCCGATCATTTTACAGTGCAAATAAACGACACCCACCCCACAATGGCCATCCCCGAGCTTATGCGCATACTGCTGGACGAGGAGCATCTCGGCTGGGACGAAGCTTACGACATCGTTTCGCGCACCTTCAACTATACGAACCACACCATACTGAGCGAGGCGCTTGAGGTGTGGAATACGGATATGTTCAAAGATCTGCTGCCGCGAATATACCAGATCATACATATTATAAATGAAAAATTCTGCGAGCATCTTTGGAGCGCATACCCCGGCCAGTGGGATAAAATAAGCAGACTGTCCATAGTCTCTTATGACGAGATACGCATGGCGAACCTGTGCATAGCGGTGTGCGGCAAGGTGAACGGCGTTTCGCAGCTTCACGCCGAAATACTCAAAACGCGTACCTTCCGCGATTTCTTCATAGTGTTCCCGGACAAGTTTTTGGGCATCACAAACGGCATAACGCATCGCCGCTGGCTGGCAAAGGCCAACCAGCCGCTTACCGCGCTTTTGGCCAATCACATAGGCACGGGCTTTTTGAAGGACTATCACGAATTTGAGCGCGTGAACGACCTGCTTGAAAATCAGCAGTTCCTTGATGATTTTATGGCCGTTAAACGGCAAAACAAGGAGCGCCTGCGCGATTATCTGGTGCGCACGGAGGGCATAGAGGTCAATGTGGACACCGTTTTCGATGTTCACGCCAAACGCCTGCACGAATATAAGCGCCAGCTTCTAAAGGTGCTGCACATACTGCACCTATACAACGTGCTGCGCGAAAATCCCAAGGCGCACGTCACGCCCTGCACCTTCCTTTTCGCGGCAAAGGCCTCACCCGGCTATCTCAGGGCCAAAAACATAATACGCCTCATACTTGCAACGGCGGAGCTGGTGAACAACGATCCGGTTTCCAAGGATATTTTAAAGGTGGTATTTGTAGAAAACTATAACGTTTCGCCCGCCGAGATACTGATACCCGCCACCGATATCTCAGAGCAGATTTCAACGGCCGGGCTGGAGGCTTCGGGCACGGGCAACATGAAATTTATGATGAACGGCGCGGTCACGCTGGGCACTATGGACGGCGCGAACGTGGAGATATTTAACGCCGTGGGCGAGGATGATATATTCATATTCGGCGCCACCGTGGAGGAGCTTGCGCGCATAGAGCGCTACGGCACCTATCACCCGGGCGAATATTACGAGCAGAACGCGGATATTCGCAATGCGCTAAACAGCCTCATAGACGGCACGCTCAAATCCGCAGACAGCAGACAGTTTTCCGATCTGTATCATTCCCTGCTCTTTGGCGACAGCGAGCGGGCGGACAAATATTACCTGCTGTATGATTTCGAATCATACAATCAGGCTTTCACGGAGGCTATGAACGCGTATAACAACGCGGAGCTTTGGAAGCGCATGGCGGCCAAAAACACGGCCTGCTCCTCCGTTTTCTGCGCGGACAGAACCATTGAGGAATACAATGATAAGGTGTGGCACTTGAAACCGCTCAGAGTAGTGAGCGACATGGGGGAATCATGAAAGAGATTGATTTTACACGGGCATTGGTGCACAACAGCGCAAAGGAATGGTTTCGTTCGCCGCTGGGCGCGGTGCCGGGCGGCACAAGGGTAACCTTCCGCCTATCCGTGCGGGATTTTTCCTTTGAAAAGGCATACTTCGTGGTGCTTAGAGACAACTTCAAAATAGAAACGGAAATGCACCGCGAGGGCGAGCACGGCGAGATATTGTATGTGGAATACGATACGCCCACAGAGCCGGGCGTGCTGTGGTATTGGTTCAGCCTGCGCATAGCGGGCGACAATTGGCTGCATTACGGCGCTGCGGCGGGCGGGCACAGCGGCATGGGCAAGGTTTATTGGAGCGAGCCTCCGGGTTTCCAGCTAACCGTTTATGACCGCGAATTTTCCACCCCGCACTGGTTCAAATGCTCCACGATGTACCAGATATTCCCCGACCGATATAAAAACGGCGATCCGGAAAACATAAGAGCGGGCGCAGAGCACCACCGTTCGCTCGGCCGCGACGTGATACTGCACGAGAGCTGGGACGAGGAACCGCTCTACAAGCCGGCCGAGGGCAAAATGTTTTACCAGCCCTGCGACTATTACGGCGGCGATCTCAAGGGCATAGAGGATTCCCTCGACCATCTGAGCGAGTTGGGCGTGGGCGTGATATACCTGAACCCCATATTCGACGCGGCCTCAAACCACCGCTACAACACGGGCGACTATCTCAACGTAGATCGTTTTTTGGGCACGGTGGAGGATTTTGAGCGCTTGGTGGATAGCGCGGCGCAGCGCGGCATAAAAATAATGCTGGACGGCGTGTTTTCCCACACGGGCGATGACAGCGTATATTTCAACCGCTACGGAAATTACGATTCCGTGGGCGCATACCAAAGCCAGGATTCGCCCTATTATCACTGGTACGATTTCGAAAGCTTCCCGGACAAATACAAGAGCTGGTGGGGCTTTGAAACGCTGCCCGAGGTGGACGAGCGGCAGCAGGACTGGATAGATTTCATAATAGAAAAGCCGGACAGCGTGTTTTCCACCTGGCTCAAACGCGGCGCGGCGGGTTTTCGTCTGGACGTTGCGGACGAGCTGCCGGACAGCACCATAGAGAGTATGCGCACAGAGCTAAAGCACGTAAGCCAGGAGAACGTGCTGCTGGGCGAAGTTTGGGAGGATGCCACCACAAAGCAGAGCTACGGCAAAAACCGAAAATACGCGCTGGGGCGCGGGCTGGACAGCGTTATGAACTACCCCTTCACCAACGCCACCACGGATTTTCTGCTCTGCCGCACGGACGCGCACATATATAAGCGCTTTTTGGTGGGCCAGAGCCAAAACTACCCCAAGGAGATGTATTACGCGCTCATGAATCTGCTCTCCTCGCACGATATACCGCGCGTGCGCACCGTTTTAGGCACCACGATAGACGTCGCCACGCTCACGCGTGAGCAGCAGGCGCATTTCGTTATAACGGACGAGCAGGACTACGCCGCCTCCAAGCTGCAAAGGCTGGCCGCCGCGCTGCAATTTTCGCTGCCCGGCGTTCCCTCCATATATTACGGCGACGAAACGGGCATGAACGGGCTCAAAGACCCCTTCAACCGCCGCCCCTATCGCATGTGGGATGAAGGCATGTGCGAGTGGTACAAAACGCTTTCGCGCATACGAAACAGCCACCACGCGCTGAAGCTTGGTCACTTCGCGTTTTACGCGCACTCGGACGATATGCTGGCCGTACTTCGCTACTGCATAAACGGCCGCGACGCCTTCGAGAACCAGGTGGACGACGAGGCCATACTCACCGTTGTGAACCGCGCGGACAGCGAAGGAAAAATAGTGATAGACCTGTTTTCCGAGGAGGAATGTATTCCGGACGGCCATCTCGCCTTCTTCCGCGATGTGGAGCTTACAGAGGCCGTGAGCCTTCTGACTCAGGAACGCTTTACAATAAACGAGGGGCTGCTTGAGATAACCGCCGCCCCGCACGAAACTATAATATTGGAGATACAATGGATTTAAAATACAAGGCTATATTGTTCGACTTTGACGGGACGGTGCTCAATACCGGGCCCGGTATATTAAAATGCGCCACGGCCACAATACGGGAATTTGGCTTCGAAATACCCGAAGAACACATAATGCACCGCTTCATCGGTCCGCCGCTAAAGCGGTCTTTTATGGATACCTTTGGCGCGGAGCCTGAGATGGCCGATCAGCTGGTGGCCTCCTACCGCACGCGCTATAAGGAGCACAAGGGCATGTTCGACGCCGCGATGTACCCCGGCATGGTGGATCTTCTGGCCGAGCTCTGCGAGGCGGGCGCAACAGTTGCCATAGCTTCGGCAAAGCAGGAGCGCATAGTGCGCGATACGCTTGTGCATTTCGATCTTATGAAATATTTCAAGGCGGTGGCCGGAGCCGTTCCCAACTGCGAATTTGCCGACAAGGTGGAAATAATGACGGACTGCCTCAGCCGGCTGAACGTTGCGCGCGAGGACGCCATAATGGTGGGCGATACCCGCTACGACGCGGAGGCCGCAGAAGAGCTGAACGTGGATTTTTGCGCGGCGATGTGGGGCTACGGCTTCAAATCTATAGACGATCTAAAGCAATACCGCTGCCGCTACATAGCGCAGGACGTGCCCGCGCTGCGCCGCTTTCTGCTGGATTGATAGAGAATAACACACAAAGCCGCCGCAGAGCTTTGAATTCCGCGACGGCTTTTTGTTTTGCGTCTCCCCTACCTCGATCTTTTATACTCGCGCAGCTTGGCGTTGAATTCGGCGGATCGCTTTTTCATATTGTGCCACACTATCGCCCATATAGCGCAATACAGCGCAATGAAGGACAGGTAGAACACCGCTATGGGCCAGCCCAGCGGCGGCAACCAGCCCACAGCGTACATGAGCAGCGTGCAGCCGCCCAGCAGCACGGCGAAATGTATTATGGAACGCCGCACATAGGTTATGGGGCTGGCGTTTTCTATGTCCAGCCATATGAGCTGCACCGCCGCTATGAACGCGCCCATCGCGAAATCGTAGCCTATCTCGCTTGCGGGCACTGAGCTTTCGCCATGCCCGAGCGTGAATATCATAAACGTTATGAAAACCGCCAGCGTTGTGGCCGTTCCAAAAACGAAAAGGAACCTGCCCACTATCTTTTTTATTTTGTTATTCATTATATTCTACCTCCCTATGCCCAGCTTTTGCTTCAATACGGGCGCGTATTGCCGTGATACTATCTGCTTTTCGCCGTTTTCCAGCTCCACCTCTATCCTTCCGTTGAACATCGGCGTGAGGCTTTTTATGAGCGAAATATTTATTATTGTGGAGCGATTCGCCCGGAAAAAGCCGCCGGACGCGAAATCCCGTTCTATTTCGTAAAGCCGCAGCGCGCTTTCGTACACCTTTTCCTTTGTGTATATGAAAACCTTATCGTCCACGCTTTCGAAATAGTAGACCTCCGCCGGATCTATTATGAATATTTGTTTGTCTATGCTGCCCGCTAGGCTTTGGTTCGTGCTGCCCGCCAGCGACATTATTTTTATGACGGTGGCTGTCATTTCCCGGCATTTTATTATTATTTCTTCCGTTTCTATTGCGCTGCTGCAATCCAGTGTTATTTTCATAGATTGCCTCCTTTCGGGACGTCCATGCTTTATACTATAATCTTAAAAAACCGCTTGTCAATGCGGTTTTGGGTTTGTTGCGTTTGGGGGATGGTTTGCTGCGTTTTTTTGTCTTGTTTGGGTGGTGCGGTTTGCTTGGTGTGGTTGTTTCTGCGCTTGGCGCGTTGCACTATGGTTTATTGTTTTATTGTTCATCCAACAATAAATTGAAAAATTCTGTTCGCTGCGGGGCTTTATGCAAACCTACATGTTGCGTGTATTTTCCGCTTGCCGCGTTGCCCTTATGATTCATTGTTAATCAAACAATGAATTAAAAGATTCTGTTAGCCACGGGGTTTCACGTTCGCCCACACGTTGCGTGTATGATTCCGCTCGCCGCGGGGGCTTTTTTCCCGCGCGTTGCGCGGGGAAAAAATGAGAAGCACATCCGGCGTGTGCTTGGGAGGTTCGTTTTGGGTTTGATGTTGGCTTTGGTTTGGG
>CAYXFB010000043.1:0-22880 GCA_964464145.1 uncultured Christensenella sp. | reverse complement strand
CACTTTGCTTCTTCTTTTTTCTTCCTACCCCAATCTTTAGTATAGAGCCCAAAAAACAGACGCTGTTTGAAAATAAGCGTCTGTTTTTTTGTGGGCAATAAGCTTTTTGTATTGTGGGGGCTGCCTTTTCGCAGCAGACAGCTAGCCCCTTATTATCTCAAATACGTTTATTACAAGCGGGTCTGTGCAGCAAAACATGCAGCTGTTACTGCCGCCATTGGGAAAGCTGCCGCCGTACCGTAATATATCTATATAGGGGAAGGCGGCGTGCAGTGCCATAGGGCAAAGCCTGCCGCGCTCTGTATCAAAATCAAATACATCTCCCACCTTGTGGGCGTAGTGGCAGCAGCCCTCACCCTTTTTATCTACCAGCGTTATTGTTATCTTAGGTCTTTTGCTCATTTTCACCTCATTTGTAATGAACGCCGCCCCAATAGACGGTATTCTTCATTTCCGCGTATTTGCCAAGCGAAATATCCTTGAGCGCCCATTTTTTCCATTCCTCAAAACCGGTGCGGTCTATTATATAACCAATGTGTTCCTTGCCACCCGGCGCGTCACGGTCTATATATTTAGTGACATAGCGGTATGTGGCCAATATTATGGAGGTAATGCTCTCTTCATCCACCCATTTTATGAAATCCTCGCCCAGGCGGGGGTTCTTTTTACCTGTACGTCCCATTAGCGTGAGGCGGTAATACATATCTTTGCTGCGCGTCCAGGCGCGGGTGGGGCAGTTTATTACACATTCGCCGCAGCCTATGCACTTTTTATGGCTTCGTTCCACCTTGTAGTTAACTGCTTTTAGAGCCTCCACAGATTTTTTTTGGCATACTTTCACACAGGCGCCGCAGGCAACGCAACGCTCCCTGTTGTACTGAGGCAGCGTCATGCCCATTATGCCAAAATCGTGCATGCGCACCTTTGCGCAGTCATTTGGACAGCCGGTGAGAGCTATTTTAAAGTGCAGATCATTGGGGAACACAGCCCGCTCAATGCGCTGTGCAAAGGCGGTGGTATCATAACAGGCGTAGGGGCATACGCGATTGCCTATACAGGCGGTGATATTGCGCGTACCGGAGGATGGATACCCTCCAGCGCTGTCAGTTTGGTTTATATTTAGCCCCTCTATCAAAGGCTTTAGCAGCTTGTTCACCTTGGGCATGTCTTCAAAGCGTATGCCCGGTATCTCAAAGCCCTGGCGGCTTGTAATGTGGATGGTGCCGTTGCCAAAGCTGTTTGCAATATCCGTTATTGCGGAAAGCAGATTTGCATCCATATGTCCGCCGGGCACACGTACACGTGAGGCGGTTAGGTATCTTTTCTTTGTTACGCGGAACGCGTTCTTTTTAAGCTTTTTTGTATTAACATCCATTTATGAAAAACCTCTCAATCTACCAGTGTGCGCCCTTTGGCGAACGGGAACACAGGGCCGTCCAGACAAACGTAGGAATCGTCTGTTTTGCAGTGCCCGCACTTGCCTATGCCGCAGCACATCTTGCGCTCAAAAGACACCCATATGTTTTCCTCAAAAAATCCGGCATCCAGCAGCCCTTGAGTGGAAAAGCGCATCATCATGGGCGGCCCCACCACTATGGCCGCGGCGGAGGATTTGTTTTCAACCTTAAGCTGTGGTATAAACTCCGTTACAAGGCCAATATTGCAGGAAACATCTTCGTCTGCGCAATCCACAGTGAGAATAACGTCCGCCGTTTGTTTCCAGCGTCCGAAATCTGCAAGGAACAGTATGTCTGCCGGTGTTTTAAAGCCCGCCACCAGCGTTAGCCCCTTTATTTTATCAGGATTTTGGGTATAGTGCTCCACCACTCCGCGCACGGGCGAAAGACCCGTACCGCCGGCTATCACCACCAGCTCTTTGCCATCATAATTTGCAAAATCAAAGCCGTTGCCATAGGGACCTCGCAAAAACAGGCTGCTTCCTTCGTAGGCCTCAAATATCTCATCTGTTACCTTGCCCACCCGCCTAATTGTAAAATCTATAGTGTCTTTGCCTATGCCGCTTACAGAGATGGGCGCTTCACCAAATTTTGGCAGCGATATTTCAAAGAATTGGCCGGGCTTTACGTCTCCGCCATATTCCATTGTGAATGTATATTCTATATCTGTATGCCGTGTAACACTAAGCACCCGCGATGAAAAGGGTATGTATTCATTTCTGGTCATTGTTTGATACCTCCTTCATGCCGTCCTCAAGCTTGTTTACGCAATGCGAAAAGGATATATATTCGGGGCATACATCATCGCAGCGGCCGCAGCCCACGCACATATGATAGCCAAAACGCTTTTTGAAATCATATATCTTGTGCAGCACCTTAAAGCGCATGCGCTGTCCGTTTTTTTGGCGGTAAGACCCGCCGCCCGCAACATCTGTGAAGCCGTCCACCATGCAGGAGGCATGCACCCTGCGGCGTTCGCCGGCCTTGCCATTGTCTACATAGTGGATATCCTGCATCGTGTTACAGGTACAGGTGGGGCAGGAAAAATTGCAGCGCCCGCAATTGATGCAGCGGGAGTCATATTCTTCCCACATGCCTGAGCGCATCACGTCAAGTGAAAGCCCCTGCGGTATATGTACGCGCACCTGCGTTTCGCCCACATATTGCGGCGTTACCTCAGCTGTTTTTGCAGCCAGCCTCTCAAAGCTCTCCTGCCACTCCTTGCGGCGGTTGTCTACAAGTACGGTATCGCCGACGGGCTGTATGTATGCGTCGTAATCTGTTGTTACATTGGTGTTCATATCTGCGCAAAAGCAGTTGCGAAAGGGCTTATTGCAGCCCATCAATATGAAAATAGCGCCCTGCCGCAGACGGGAATAATAATAGTCTGGTTTGCCATTGTTCAAATATATTTCGTCCATACGCCGCAGTGCATGCATATCGCAGCTGCGCAGAAATATTATGGCTTTTTTCTGCGGGGCATCAGGCTCTTTGACTGTGCTTTCAGTGAAGTAAAACAGCGTTTCAGAAAGCGGCAAAAAGGCCTCCTTGAATGTGAAAGATGATTTTTCATCAAACTCTATTTCGCTTAATTTATTCACCGTACCGTATCTTATGCTGTCCTGTCCTGAAAATTCGCCTTCGCCTACGCAGCGCACCGGCGCCATTATTATGTAGTTCTCATTCCATTTTTCCAGCAGGGAATCAAGATCCTGCTTTTTTAAAACATATCCCATGTTATTCTCCTTTTCTGCGAGCAATGGCAAAATATGGCAGGGCAACCAGCAATATACCTCCCGCCATGTTGCCCGCGCTGGAAAGCAATATATTATAAAAATAACCACCTGCCGAAACGGCGGCGCCCGCCGGATTGAGCATTGCTGTGGTAAGCAGCGTCATATTGGCTATGCTGTGCTCAAAGCCCGTTGTTATAAAGGCGAAGAGGCACCAAAAAACCATAATGAGCTTGGCGGCGTCTGACTTTGTTTTGAAAGAAGCCCAAACCGCAAGACACACCAACGCATTGCACAGCATACCGCGAAAAAACAGCGCTGCCGGGGGGATGGCCATTTTTGCGGCAGCGCTGGCCGCTATAAACTGGCCTGTAGCACTGTCTGCAAGGCCTGTGCCCCAAAATATGAGGGAGAGCAGTATGGCGCCCACCCAATTGCCAATATAACAGACAGCCCACAGCTTAAAAACCTGTGCCCATCTTACGGTTCTTGAAAGCGCTCCGGATGTCATTACAAGATTGTTGCCCGTGAAAAGCTCTGCCCCGGCTATTACCACCAGAGAAAGCGCTATGCCAAAGGCAGCGCCCATAACTATTTTGGTGTAGGGCGCGCCGTCCAGCAGTGCGCCAACGGTGAATATGAGCAGTATGCCAAAGCCTATAAATATACCGGCAAGTACTGAAGCCAAAAAATAGCCTGCAGGTCTTTCAGCCAAAAAACCGGCCTTTTTTTTGGCAGCTCCTGCCATTGCTCCAAATTCTTCGTTGAACATATCTGATCTCCTTTAAATACCATGTGAGGATTTTAACAATAACCGTGCCGCCCTGCCGTGACATTTCTCACGGTTCGTGAAAAAAAGCGGAGAGAGCGACCATATCAGGTACGGTGAACCTGTGTGATTCATAATATGCAAGCCCCTTTTGGCTGAGAGTTTTAAACTGGCGGGAAACCGTTTCGCGCTTTTGCCCCAGCATGTCCGCAAGATAGGTTATGCTTATATCAAGGTCTATAAGCCTGCCGTTCTGCCTTTCTTTTCCAAAGTCTATTGCCAGCTTATATAGCTTTGCAGCCAGCTTTTTTTCGCCCGTGATGGCGTTTGGCGTATTTTTTAGGTGGTGCATTAGACGGGCATTTGTGGTGTTTACAGAGCTCAATACAGCCCTTGTAAAAGAAAAATCATCCTCCATTGCCATAATGAACTGTTTTACGGGAATGGAAAGCAAAACGCTGTCCATAAGCGCTTCGCAGCTGCATTGGGCACTCTCGCAGGTTAACGCGCCGCCGCTTATGAGCTCTCCTGAGCGCACCAGCAAAAGCACTTTTTTTTCGCCGGATGCATTGCTTTTGTATAGGGCGGCGGCGCCGCGTATCAGTATGTATATAGCGGACTGAGGCTGTTTTTCAAAAAATATATGCATCTTGCCGGGCAATACCTCCAGCCGGGAACACCCCATCAATCTGGCGTGCGTGGCTGGTGAAGCGCGCAGCAGTATATGAGCGGTATCAAAGGCCTCGCGGATAGTCATCTTCATGGGGATCTCCTTTCACCAGCCTATAGCCAAACAGGCCGCCCTGCGCATCTTCTGCCACGGAAACGCCGAAGGTGCGGCAGATGTGGGGGGAGTTTATCATACATTGTTTGCTTTCACAAAGCAGGCTGCCGTTATTTTTTATGAGGCATATATCTGTGGCGCAGGCGGCAGACTGCACCAGATCATGAGCCACCATCACAACAGTTTTGCCCTCCCTGTGAAGCTGGCGTATAACGTTTAGCAAAGTTATCTGGTAATCTATATCCAAAAAGGTGGCAGGCTCATCAAGCAGCATTATCTGCGCATCCTGAGCTATCATCATGGCAAGATAAACGCGCTGGCGTTCGCCGCCGGACAGATTTGAGAGGCTTTTGTGCAGCAACCCCTCCGTATTTGTTAGCGCTATGGCACGGTCTACGGCGCGGTGGTCTTGCGGGCGGAGTGTTTTGGAAAATCCAAGATGCGGAAATCTGCCGTGCTGTATCATTTGAAGCGCCTCCATTTGCGGAACGGGGCGTGTCTGCGGAAAATAGGAGGTGAGACGGGCGCGTTCTGAGGCGGGAAGGGAGTGTATATTTACGCCGCCTGCCAGCACCGTGCCGCCCAATGGCCGCGCTATGCCGGACAGCACGTGCAGCAGCGTGGACTTTCCGCAACCGTTTTTGCCCATGAGGCAGGTGAAGGAGCCGCCGCCTATTCCGCCGCCGCCGCTTTTGAGCAAAATATCTTTTCCATAGCCTAAAACCAAATCATGCCACTCAATCATAGCTGCGCCTCCATTTTTTTTGAAACAGTATGTATATGAAAAATGGTGCGCCTATAACGGACAGCACTATGCCCACGGGAAGCTCAAACGGCATGAAAACAAGACGGGCTATAAGGTCTCCGCCCAAAACTAGCACCGCCCCCGCAAGAGCGCAAAACGGCAGAAATATGCGGTGTTTTGCAGGCAATATCATGTGTGCAAGGTTTGGCACCACCAGCCCCACAAAACCTATCAGACCCGCTAGGCTGACCGCACCTGCCGCCAGTACGGCTGCCGCAAGTATGGCCAAAAAGCGGCAGCGCTCCACCCGCACCCCCAAAGAGGAGGCTACCTCCTCACCCAAAGAAAGCATATCCAGCCTGCTTGATAAAAGCAGAGATAAAAATATGCCCGCCGTTATAAAAGGCCATACAAGCTGTACACTTTGAAGCGAGGTGGATGAAAAGCCGCCAATGAAAAACGCGCTTTTATCTGCAAGCACATGGGGAAAAAGAGTTACCAGCGCATCACTGAAGGCAGATAGCAGGCTGCCCGCAACTATGCCCGCAAGCACAAGTGTTACGCGGGTGGCGCCGGTTTTTCGGGCAACGATATACACCAGCATAACCACCAAAAAAGCACCGGCAAAGGCAAAGAGAAATTTTGAGGCTGCGGCGCCCGGAAGCAATACTGCCGCCAGCACAACAAAAAGCCCCGCGCCGGAGTTTACGCCTATTATTCCGGGGCTGGCAAGGCGATTGTTGAGAGTGGTTTGCAGCAATGCGCCGGAAACCGCCAGCGCCATGCCGGAAAGGAGGCAGGCTATGGTGCGGGGCAGCCGTATGTATGTGAAAATACTGTAGTCTTTTGTACCCGCCTCCAAACTGTACAGGTCTACATAAGCCGCGCCGTTTGTTAACGAAATAACGGTGAGCAGTGCTGCGGCTGCCGCCAGCGCTATACATACCGCCGTTGACGGTATGCTTTTACGCTCCGTATATGCGTTTATAGAGGTATTCATACGCCTCGCCCCACTTTGCGTTTGGTTTGTAGTGAAAAAGTTCTTTGGGCAGTATTTCAAACCTGCCGTTTTTTACTGCGCTCAATGTTTGCCACGCAGGGTTTTCTGTAAGCGAATCCTTTAATATTTGATTTGCCTTGTCTGTGTTGCTGCCCATTGTTACAACAAAGATATAGTCGGGGTCCTTATCTATTATTGCCTCCAGGCTGAGGCTTTCCAGCAGGGAATTGCCCGCCGCGGCGTTTACAGTGCCCAGCTCATCCAAAACCCTGGCGGTTGCGTTGTCTTTGTATTTTGCCTTTACCTCTGTAGAGGAAGCCCTAAGCAGCAGCACTGTTTTAGCCTCGCCGGAAGGTACGCTTTGGAGCGTGCTTTGTATACGCTTCTTCACATCCTCGCCGTAGGTTTGCATAAGCTGCTTTTTTCCTGTGATATCTGTAAATTTGTCCAGCAATTTATAGTAATCCTCAAAGCTGTCGTTTTTTGCCATAAAGCAGGAGATATCTGCTTGACCCAGTACCTCCGCGATCTCCGCGTGGGAGGGTATGTCTGAAGAGAGCAGCACCAGGCCGGGAGACAGGCCAATGATGGCCTCCGTGCTGGGATCGCGCATGGTTCCCACAATTTGCGCGGAGCCGATATTGAGACCTTGCTCTACCGCATCGCTTGTGGTGCCGGAGAGGCCGCCGCCAGAGAGCAGCCAAAGGTCGGCCAGTGAAGCACCCACGGCAACAACGGCACCGGTATCAGCAGGTATTGCCACCTCTTTGTTTTGTGAATCAAACAGAGTGCTGTTTTGGTTTCGCGTGTTTTGTCTGCTTGTGCAGGAAAGGAGTGCCGCGGCGCAAAAAATTACAGATAGAGACAGGGCGATAAGTTTTGTGAAGATAGGCTTCATAGTTCCTCCCGGTATAGGTGTGATATGTATTACGGCTATTTTACAGCAGATGCCAAATATATTCCGTTGGAAATACAACGTATATTATAAAGAATTTGAGCGGGCGGTAAAATTCGGTGAAATCCGGCAGGCCAGCTTGCCGAAACTCTCTGCGGTGTTAAAATACCCGCCCAAAATCCGCAAGTTGATATACACAACAAACGCAATTGAGAATTCCAGTCGGCAACTGCGGAAGGTCACGAAAACGAAGAGTGCCTTTGTTTCTGAATATGTCCTAATGAAGGTGATTTCACGTAAACCATCAGCACAACAGAATAGTGGAACGCACCGATTTGAGATCGGGGAATGATACTGGATAACATGATGGTATGTTTCGGGGACAGGATTGATATATCGCTGTAAAAACTACCTTGGCCTATTGGCAAAAGATGATGAAAAATTTTACGCGCTATTTTGAGAATACTGCTTTCATACTATAACGCTGTTCCGCTCTTCGGAGTAAAGAAGGCAGATATATTTACTTTCTCTAAAGCGAGAAGCTGCATTTTTCTATCAATTCCTCCCGCATAGCCTGTTAGACTTCCGTTCGTTCCTACAACTCTATGGCAAGGAATGATTAACGAAATTGAGTTGTGCCCGACCGCACCGCCTACTGCCTGTGCGGACATTCTCGAGAGCCCTTTCATTTGTGCGATCTTATCTGCGATCTCTTTATACGTCATTGTTTGTCCAAAAGGAATTGTGAGCATGATCTCCCACACGGCCTTGCGAAAAAGCGTTGTTTCCATTGAAAGCAACGGGGTAAAATCAGGCGCTTTTCCACTAAAATAAATATCGAGCCATCGCTCTGATTGTTCGAAAATTGGCAACCCTTTTTGAGAGTTGTTCTTTGAAAGCGTATCTCCAAAATACTTTTGTCCATCAAACCACAAGCCTGTGAGGGCTTCGCCATCACTCGCAAGCGTGATACCACCAAGCGGTGACCTGTAATTATGAATATAATTCATTTTCTTTTCTCCCCAATGTCCCTTTTTGCTGTTGTTATATTGTTTTGAGCCGATTTCATTTTGCGATACCCTAAGGGCGTTACGCCAATTTCTTTTTTGAAAAAACCAATTTGGGCGTCCGGCCGCTATATACCTCTAAGCCCAAACTGGTTGCCATGTAATGCCAAATTTATCCGTTACCCACGCCACCTTGCGCAGAGCCAGAACCGATTCCGGCCCCATCATAACAGTGCCGTCCTCGGACAGCCCGGCGAATATTGCGTCAAACTCGGCCTCGTCAGCGCAATCTACATATAGCGAGGTTGCCCAGCTGAAATTGGGCATGGGAACGGAGCGCATCATGTCCATAAAGTATAACGTTTGGCCAAAAATAGACATACTTCCGTTGAGCACCTTGCCGGGGTCTCCGCTTTCCTGACCGTCTTCAAAGTATTCGAGCGATTCTATTGTTGCACCGGGCAGCTTTTCGGCATAAAAACGCATAGCCTGCTCGGCCTCTCCGTGAAATGTCAAAAATGTTATGAGTCTTTGATCTCTGTTCATATTCTCGCTCCTTTTTAAGCCGAAAATTTACGCGCTAAGCCAATACTTGTTACTATTGATAAACTAACTTTGCGGAGTGAAAACCTTAAGCGTGTTTTGGGTGGCATGAGCTTTCGAAAGGCTGCTTAAAGACGTTTTTCTAAGACGAACCATGCTAAGTGGATAGAGATGGAAATATATTTTAAAAGCTTATAAAAAATAATTTTTTAGCTTAAAATGGAAATATAGTGGTAAATACGCCTTGATTTGACTGTTTTGAATTTGAAATAAATCATTGCATATATGTACTCTTATTGCAAAAAGTATTATAATGTGTTACTTTTATCTTTATAAAACCCTTTGCAAAGCTAAAGCAAGGGGGTGGGGTTTGTAGGGGGCGTATGTTTTCTCCAAACAGCGCAATAACGTTATAGATTGCGGGAAAGGTGGATTTTTAATGAGGCTTAAGAAAATTTTTGCAATCCTATTGGCGGGGATGATGGCGGTAATGCTGGCGGCATGTGCTCCGGCACAGGGCAGTGCGCCGGCGCAGGAAAGCGCGGCGGTGCAGGAAAGCGCTACGGCAGCGCCTACACAAGAGGTGATTGGGCAGCAGACCCAGGCACCGGAGGAGTCAAAAGCGCCCACAGGCGTATACATGGGAACGCCCGAGGCGGATATGGTGGTGCTGGATGTCATTTCAGAGCCGGTGGATATAAATTCAATGATGCTCACGGATAATATTTCCGTTACTGTATTACAACATATAATGTCCGGTCTTATGAGGCTGGATGAAAACGACAACCCGGTGGGAGACATTGCCGAGAGTTGGGAGATAAACGACGATAACACGGTATACACGTTCAAACTGCGTCAGGACGCAAAGTGGACGAATGGCGATCCAGTCACCGCCAACGATTTTTATTTTGCATGGCTGAATATTTTAACGCCGGATTCCGCTTCGCCCGTGGCATCCTATCTTACAGACTATATTAAGAACGCCAGCGAATACTATGCGGGCGAAGCCATGGCGGACGAGCTAGGTATAGAGGTGGTAGACGATTACACATTGCGCGTGGAGTGGGCGCGGCCTATGAGCGGTGGCTTGTTTTGGATGACACAGCCCTTCTATTTTCCGATAAATCAAAAGGCTTATGAGGAAATAGGCGCGGATCAGTATGCCAAGGATGCCGATAAAATAGTGACGAACGGACCATACACGCTGGACGAATGGGTACACGATGACAGCATGATGCTGGCGAAAAGCGAGGGCTACTTCGACGCGGCGCGCATAAACATACCGCGCGTGAAGATCACTATGATAAACGACAGCAATACCCGTATAAATGCATTCATGGCGGGCGAGCTGGACATGGCGAACGTGTATAGTGACCAGATAGAGCTGGTGAAAACGCAGGCGGAGAGCGCGCTTGATAAATATATTGACGGCGGCTCATGGTATTTCAGCTTTAACATGGAAGACCCGCTCATATCCAATGTTAACCTGCGCAAGGCGCTGGCATATTCGGTGGATATACAGAGCCTGCTGGATAACGTTATTGCGGACGGCAGCGTGGCGGCGGACGGTCTGGTGCCCGGTGCGATAGCCGGTGCGGACGGAAAATCCTACGCGGCGGAGCGCGGCAGCCTCTTTGCCTACGATATTGAAGCGGCCAAAACCTACCTTGAGCAGGCGCTTACAGAGCTGGGCATAACCGCGGATCAATTGGAATTGGCCATATCCGTGCACGATTCCACATACAGCCAAAACCAGGCGGCCTACGTGCAGCAGCAGTGGAAGCAAAATCTTGGAATAGATGTCGCAATAACTGTGCTGCCCATAAAGGCACTCGCGGAGGCCAAGGTAAACGGAGAGTTCCAGATAGGAATAGACGGATGGGGACCGAGCGAAAACGACCCCATAACTTTCCTTGAAGTATTTAGATCTGACAATCCGAACAACAAGGGCAAGTATTCGAACGCCCAATATGACGAACTCATAGGTTCTTCATACGTAGAGACGGACGCGGCTGTTCGCCAAAAAATGCTGGCCGATGCCGAAAAGATATTGATGGAGGATATGGCTGTCGGGCCCATGTACTTCACATGCACGGCCTATGTGGTTTCGGACAAGATAGAGGGACTTGTTCGCACGCCGTTCCAGATGTTCAGCGTGACGAACGGAGCTAAAATAGTTTAGTAAGCGCGAATACGGGGGTTGGTCGTATGGGTGCTAAATTAGCTTATATTGGGCGGCGTCTTATTTATGCCGCCCTAACTGTATTTATATTGATGACCGTTACCTTTGCGCTTATGCATATGCTTCCCGGCAGTCCGTTCACGGGCGAAAAGGAGCTAAAGCCTGAGGTGCAGGCTGCACTTACCCAAAAATACGGGCTGGACAAGCCAGTGATAGAGCAATACGGCATATACATATCAAACGTCGCGCGGGGCGATCTGGGGAATTCGCTGATTTCCGGACGCGCCGTTACGGACATAATAGCAAAGGCCTTTCCAGTATCGCTGGAGCTTGGCATACGCGCACTGGTTTTCGCGCTCATAATAGGCTTTGGTCTAGGCATAGCGGCGGCTATGAAGCAGGGCACGGGCTGGGATGCCGGAGCGATGATATTGGCGCTGGTGGGCGTTTCCATACCCTCCTTCATTTTGGGGGCGCTGTTGCAATATTTTTTGGGCACGGCGCTATATCAAGCGACGGGCGTGCACGTTTTTGCAGTAATAGGCTGGAACGGCGAAAACAGCAAAATATTGCCCGCCTTTGCGCTGGCATTCAGCGCAATAGCCATCATAAGCAGGCTGATGCGAAGCAGCCTTATAGAAGTGATGAATCAGGACTATATCAGAACGGCGCGTGTTAAGGGTCTCAGCCGCACGCAGGTGGTGCTGCACCATGGCGTACGCAACGCCGTGATGCCCGTAATAACTGTGCTTGGTCCGCTGGTGGCAGTGCTCTTCACGGGAACCTTCGCCATAGAAAACGTTTTTTCCATACCCGGACTGGGGAAATATTTTGTGGATTCCATACGTTCGAACGATTATCCGGTAATAATAGGCACCACGCTTTTCTTCGGAGTGTTTTTGGTGCTGTGCAATTTGGCCGTGGACATCATAAACAGTGCGGTAGATCCGCGAATACGGCTGGAGGGGAGGCGCGGCAATGAATGATACGCGAATACCGCCCGAGCTTTTCGCGCGCACCGCGTCAAATTCGGTGGACAGCGCGCCCCTGCGCCCGTCCATGAGCTTTTGGCAGGAGGTTGGGCTGAAGCTTAGAAGCAGCCGTTCCGCCATGATATTTTTTTGGATACTGGTGGTGATAGTGCTGGGCGCTGTGATCATACCATTCATTTGGCCTTTTGATTATGCTTCGCAAAACGTGGCATTCGCAAACAAGGGATTTATGAGCGTAGACCCGGTGACGGGATTTCCGCACGTTTTCGGCACCGACCACCTTGGCCGTGATATATTCGTGCGCGTGTGGTACGGCGCGCGGGTGTCGCTTTTGGTGGCGGCCGTTGTGGCGGTCATAGACTGCGCGGCGGGCATTTTGTACGGCGGCGTTTCGGGCTATACGGGCGGTGGCGTGGATAACGTCATGATGCGTATAGTGGAGATAATAAGCGGTATACCTTACCTTATTGTGGTGCTGCTGTTTATGGCCGTGCTGCCGCAGGGCATAGGCACTATGATATTGGCCTACTCCATAGTTGGGTGGACGGGCATGGCGCGGTTGGTGCGCGGGCAGGTAACATCGCTGCGCGAGCGCGAATTTGTTCTGGCGGCGCGGGCGATGGGCGCAAGCGCGGGCAGGATAATTTCCCGGCATCTCATGCCCAATATGATGGGAATAATTGTGGTGAATATAACGCTTGATATACCCGGTGTAATATTCACCGAGGCGTTTTTATCAATGTTGGGCATGGGTGTTCCGCCGCCCTATCCATCGCTGGGCATAATGGTGAACGAGGGGCTGGGCACATTCCAACTCTATCCGGCGCAGCTCATTTTACCCGCGCTGTTCATATGCCTAATAATGCTGGCGTTCAATATACTGGGTGACAGATTGCAGGACGCTCTTGACCCCAAACTGAGGAGAACCATAAGATATGGGCGACGTGCTAAAAATAGAAGATCTAAACGTGACCTTTGACGCCTATGCGGGCAGCGTGCATGCGGTGCGCGGTGTTTCGCTTTCTGCTGGGGAGGGCGAGATCGTGGCGCTGGTGGGCGAATCCGGCTGCGGAAAGAGCGTTACGGCGCAGTCTGTGCTGGCGCTTAATCCTCCGGAATACACGCATGTTTCAGCGGGCTGCCTGAGCCTTGCGGGCGAGGATATACTTTCGGCCTCCGAAAAGGCTATGGAGGGCATACGCGGAAGGCTGGCGGGCATGGTGTTCCAAGACCCAATGACCTGTCTTAACCCCACCATGCGCGTGGGCAAGCAGGTTACAGAGGCATTGCGGCGCAGCGGCGAAATGTCGGCCGTGCAGTGCGAGGCGGAGGCGGCGCGCCTGCTGGAGCTGGTGCAAATACCAGAGCCACAAAGGCGCGCGCGGCAATATCCGCATCAGTTTTCGGGCGGTATGAGGCAGCGGGCAATGCTTGCAATGGCCATAGCCAAGAAACCGCGGCTACTTATTGCGGACGAGCCAACCACGGCGCTGGATGTTACCACGCAGTTTAAAATATTGCTGTTGCTGAAGCACATTAGCGAGGAAATGGGCACGGCGGTGCTGCTGATAACGCACGATTTGGGCGTGGTGGCGGCGCTGGCTTCGCGCGTGGCCGTTATGTATGCGGGTAAGATAGTGGAGGAGGGCAGCGTAAACGACATATTCAAAAACGCCGCCCATCCCTATACGCAGGGCTTGCTAAAGAGCCTGCCCGTGCCGGGTGAAGCGGGCAGGCTGTTTTCTATACCCGGCGCGCCGCCCGATCTGTATTCGCCGCCGGCAGGGTGTGCTTTTATGCCGCGCTGCGACTGCGCTATGCGGGTGTGCGAGCGCCAGCCGGACAGTTTTAGCGCGGGCGAAAGCCACGAGGTGAGCTGTTGGCGCATGCATCCGGATTTTGTGGAAAGGAGCTGAGCGATATGGAGCTGCTGGATATTCAAAACTTATCCAAAAAGTTTTCATTGGGTAAAAAGCATTCCTTCTATGCGCTGCGCGATGTAAATCTGCGTTTGCAAAAGGGTGAAACGCTGGGCATAGTGGGCGAGAGCGGCTGCGGAAAATCCACGCTGGCGCGCGTTTTGATGGGCATACACAGCCCTTCTGCCGGGCGAGTGCTGTATAGGGGAGAGCCTCTTGACCTTGGCAGCCACCGCGCGCGTTTGAGTTATGCCGAAAAGGTTCAGATGATATTTCAGGATACCTATGCCTCGCTTGATCCGCGTATGACTGTGGAGTCAATAATATCCGAGGGAATGGAGATACACGGCAGGTTTTCTGTCTCTGAGCGGCGCGAACGCGTGCACGAGCTGCTTTCCATGGTGGGGCTGCCCGTAGAAGCGGCTAACCGCTACCCACACGAGTTTTCGGGTGGCCAGCGGCAGAGAATAGGCATTGCGCGCGCGTTGTGCTTGAGCCCGGAGCTGCTCATATGCGACGAGCCGATCTCGGCGCTTGATATGTCCGTGCAGAGCCAGGTGATGAATCTGTTGCAAAACCTGAAGGAGAGCCTTGATCTCACATATATTTTTATAGCGCATGACCTCAGCATGGTGCGCTATATATCGGATAGAATCGCCGTGCTTTACGCGGGCAGCGTGGTTGAGGAGGCGCCCGCGGAGCTGCTTTACAACGCGCCAGCCCACCCTTATACAAAGCTGCTGATGTCCGCCGCGCTCTCGCCCGACCCTGACGAGGGAAAACTGACCAAAAATGATATCACGGAGCCTGAAGTGCGGGGAGGCGCGGAGGGCGGTTGTGCCTTCCTTGGCCGGTGCTACCTTGCTGAAGAGTGCTGCAAAGCGGCCGTGCCGCAGCAGCGTGAGGTTTCGCCCGGGCATCGAGTTGCCTGTTATAAATCGATTGAGTGAATATTGTTGAATAATTTATAAAGTATACTTTTGAATTGCTCAGCACCGTGATATAATACATAATAGAAAGTACCGTGCCGCTATATAACGCTCGCAATAAATGGCTTGCGACTTATAGGGTCAGGTGATTTGCGAGGCTTGGTTATCAGGCAGCTTTGCTGGAATGTGGAATCATTATAAAGGGAGTAAGACATAAAAGACAGTCGCATGGTAAAAGACGTGTGCAAAGAACTGAATTATTATACAACTCGCATACTGGAGGTTCGGTATACGGATCTTGAGGAGGAGGAACGGCTGTGCAGGGAGTTGCTGAAGCTATCGGATAGCAACGGCGACGCATACGGTCAAATGTTTGCGCATACTTTTTTGGGCGATTATTATGTGGCCGTAAACGAGGTTGACAGAGCCGGAGATCATCTTTTGCGCGCGCTTGCGCTGCTTGAAGACAAGCAAATGGACGAATGCGACGAGGTTCGCATGCGAGTATACCTTTTGCTGGGCATATTTTACGAACACAGAGCGGATGAACAAAATTCCATACAATATAATATAGACGCGCTGAGCCTGGCAAGAAAGCTGGGTGACGCTGTCTCTGAGGGAGCCATACTGAACAATATGGCATTTTCCTTTCAGCGGCGCAACGATAGCGATATGGCGCTGGCATATTTCAAACATTCATATGAGCTGCAAAAATCGCTTCCGGATTCGCATTTGCGCATAATTTTCATGAGCAATTTGGCGGAGGCGCTGTCTGCGGCCGGAAAGCCGGATGAAGCGCTGCAATACATAGAGGAGTGCGAGCGCGCGGAGGCCGACCCCGTATTGAAGGAGCGCTGCCTACAAGTGAATTGGTGCCTTTATCATGCCAAAAAAGGCGAGATGGAGCAGTGCGTCAAGTGGGTGGACAAGATATTGTCTCAGCAAAATGATCGCATGCAGGAAAAAATGCTGGAGTTTGAAAACTACCACGCACTTTTTCAATGTATGATGGACATAGGGTGCGGTGAATATGCCCATAAGTTTTTCAAGCTTATGGAGAAGACATGCCAAAAGGGCAGCGTGGATCAGCTTAACATAATGGAAAAAAAGCGCATAGCCTATGTGCTGGCCTTCGAGCCGGAGGAAAAACATTTTGAGGCATACCGCCGCTATTACGAAAAGATGCAGGAAATAAAAAACAAGATAGATGAGACCATAACGAGCGCCATGAAGGCCATGATAAGGCTGGATGAGCTGAACCGTTCCAATGAGGCGCTTGTAAGCGAGCAGGAGGAGCTGAAAAGCCAAAACGATATAGACGAGCTTACGGGAAGCTATAGCCGCAGGCACATGGAAAACTTGGTTCGCAGGCTTTCAGAAGGCGAGCAGCGTAAAGAAATAAGCATTGTGATGGTGGATGTGGACTATTTTAAGGAATACAACGATCATTATAAGCATATAAAGGGTGACGAGGTGCTGAAAGCGGTGAGTGGTTGCCTCAACGATAATAGAACGGAGGGCATATACCCCTGCCGTTTTGGCGGAGACGAGTTTACCTGTATATGCGAGGACGTGGGAGAAAGCCAGATAAGAGAGTATATAGCGTTGGTGCGGGCCGATCTGGAAAGACGTAATATAGAGCATAAAAAATCGCTCTGCGCCGACCGCGTTACGCTTTCTGTGGGTGCGGCAATAGGCAGTGGCTCCACCGATACAACCGTGGTGATGGAGCTGGCGGACCGGGCGCTTTACAGAAGCAAGAAAGAGGGGCGCAACAGGGTGACCGTGGTGCAGGTGGAGAGCTTATGAACAATATGGAGCAGGAAAGCCGCCTAAACGAAACTGAATTGATGAACCGGATACTGGAGGTGCGCTATACCGATCTTGAAGAGGAGGTTCGCCTCTGCAAGCAGCTTTTGGGTATTGCCGAGCCCTGGCAGGATAATTATATCTGTGCCTTTGCGCACGTTTATCTTATGGACGGTTACCTTGCACTGGGCAAGTATGGCAGCTGCAATTTTCATCTGATACGCGCCAGTATGCTGTGCGAAAAGTACGGCTATGACGATCTGACTGTCTCGCTGTACAATTTTGCAGGGTTATATTATTTTAAGCTGAACGATGAACAGACGGCCATAGGCTATTATTTAAAGGGTATAGAGCTGGCCGAAAAGCTTTCGGATGAGGATATTTTAAGCAAGCTGCTAAACAATATTGGTCTGGCCTTTGGCAACAGAGGAGACTGGCTTACGGCCAAGCAATACTTTGAGCGAGCCTTTGCCACTATAGAGCCATACATAAAGGAAGGCGCGGGAGGAAACGCTGTAAGCTATCTCAGCAATTTGGCGGAAATGTGCAACATGCTGAACGACAGCGAGGGCATGAAGGAAACACTTCTGAAATGCGACAGCCTAATTGGCGATAGCCTGTATCAAAAGATAAGAATAGGCGTGGCGTGGCTCTCTTACTACGAAAAAATAGGCGATGCGGAAAGCGCCGTAAAAGAAATAGACCGACTCATGGATATGGGCATGCTGGAGTTTGAAAACAAGTATTTCGTATGCGATATGCTGGAGGGTGTGTGCGAAGCCCTCATGAAGATGGGCGATTTGAAGAGGGCGAAGAGTATGTTGGATATACTCTGCGAGTTTGAAAAGGACGCCTCGCTTGTGAACCGTTACAATATACAGCTTATAAAAATAAAATACAGCGAGCTTGTGAAAGACGATGCTTTGATGCTAAGCTCATTACGCGAATATTATGACATAATGCGCCAGATGTCTGAAATAGAGGACAGCGCGCGCGTGCAAAGCATGATCTCCAAAATAGAGCTGACCAAAGCGCAAACGGATTACGAGGCGGTATATTCGCAAAACAGGGAGCTGGAGCGCATGAGTCAGATGGACGAACTGACCGGGCTGTACAATCGCCGCTATCTAAGCAAGCTAATAACCAAAACGTTGCAGCGCGGTGACCTTAAATCACTTGGCTACATAATGCTGGATGTGGATTATTTTAAGCAATACAACGATTTTTACGGCCACTTTGAGGGCGACAAGGTGCTGGTGCGTGTGGCGCGCGCCATTGCGCAGAGCGCCGACGAGAATATATATACCGCGCGTTACGGCGGTGATGAATTTGTTTGCCTGTGTGTGAACAAAACGGACGAACAGATGGCTGAATATGCGAAGAGCGTGTGTGAAAATATAGCGGCGCAGGGTATAGACCACGAAAAATCGCTTTGCTGTGATAAACTCACCGTTTCAATAGGCTACCATAACGAGGCGGCGGGCGAGGGCATGAAGCCGGAGCATGTTTTGAACATGGCTGATAAGGCGCTGTATAAGGTGAAGCTCGAAGGACGAAACGGCGTTTCCGGAATTTGAGCGCCTGAAAAAACAAAAAAAACGGGCCCCCCGTGAGGAGGCCTCAGACTGTCAAAAAAGCCGCAAACGCAATTCTTCCAAAGGAAGCCTGTTTTTATACGGCGTTTGATTTGTTGCGCTTAGGCCTTGGCCTTGGCGGCGATCGGCCCGGCGGTAACTCCCTTTATCTTTTTGCCGGATACTGTGCGGTAGGGCACTATTTTATAATAGTAGGTCTTGCCCGCGGTCAGTTTGGAGTCCGTATAGCTGGCCGTGCCTGCGCCCAACATTTTTACCACGCTGTAGGTACCTGTCTTGGAGGTAGCGCGGTATATATAGTAGCCCGACGCGCCGGAGGACTTGCTCCAGGAGAGTTTTATTTTATTGCCCGAGGCGGCCGTTGCCTTGAAGCCTGCGGGCTTGGCTACCTTGGGAATCACCTTTACGTGGTTCATGGTTGCGCCCAGATCGCCGTAGCTATCCACCGCATACACGCGATACATATATGTTTTTCCCGTGGTGAGGCCTTTATCCACATAGCTTTTCTGCGCAGAGGGTACCATGAAAAGGTCGCTTATCACGCCCGAATCGAAATATCTGAAAACTGCGTACTGAACCGCGCCCGAAACCGCGCCCCAGGTCACCTTAACGCTGTTGTAGCCTGCGTTTGCCGCCTTTATGCCCTTTGGTGCGGGCAGAAGGTTGCGGGGAATGTTTGCTTCCGGCGGCCACGAGAGCTGACCCAGTGTACCGTCCGGCTCTACGGCGGCTATAACGTAATTGTATTGCACTCCCGTTTGAAGCCCCGAATGAAGATATTCTGTTGTGTTAGGCAGAAAAACGTCCAGCAACTCAACGCTCTCCGGATCGCCAACCCAGTAGAATAGTGCATAGCCTATCGCCCCCGGTACCTTATCCCACATCAAATAGATGGAGTGGGAGTCGTTCAGCAGAGCGGCAAAGTTTGCGGGAGCGGGCAGAATGTTCTCCTGAGCTTCCGCTCCCTCGCTCATCCTGTCCTTGAATTGCTGCAGCAGATCGGGAACTGCGGGAGCCTCGGCGGCCTCGCTTTCCGCGACATCCTCATCAGGAGTGACTTCGGCGGAAGCACCCTCGGCTGGTTCCTCGGCGGGAACTGCCTCCTGCAATATCGCTTCCTCCGTCGCTATCTCCTGCGCAAAGGCTACGCTTTGCAAACATAAGGTGAGCGCGAAGGCTATTATAATGACGGTTGAAATTAGTTTCTTCATTGTATGACCCCACATTTCTTTATTCTATTGGTTTGTATACAGTTAGTGAAAAAGAACTTAGCTTCGTACAAAATAACCCTGTATAAAATTATAGTATCCCGCGCGTTATTTTGCAAACATGGCATTCGCGATATAAAAACATAAATTTTTTTATGGGGAAACTGTATAAGAACAAAGCTCCACCAGATTTGCGTCCGGATCGCGCAGGTATATGGAGCGCATTTCGCCGCGTACGCCGTTGCGGGGCACTATGCCCAGCTCTATCTCCAGCCCGGCGCGAAGAAGCAGGGCTTTGCATTCCTCTATCGGGATGCTCAGCTCCAGGCATATATCGGCGCTGCCCGGCATAACGTTTTGCGCGTGGGGCGAAAGCTCGCTTCCCAGTATGTGCACATTTATCTTAAAATCACCGGAAAACAGCTCGAACCGGCCGCCCGCGTCCTTTACCGTGAAGCCCAGTTTTTGGTAGAAAGCGGTGCATTCTTTAGGTTTTGCCGTGGTTATAACTATGTGATCTATTTTCTTTATCATGGCGCACCTCCAGACTCTATTCTATACTATTTACCATCCAAAAAACACAATTTGTTTTAGCGGATGCAGCGAAGGGGTATCATTACCGTATAAATCTTATTAAACACTTTTTTAGGAGTATGGTATATAATTCGTAATATGGAAGACATAAAAATAAAAAGCAAAGAAATCGTATCTGAAATGACGCTGGATGAGAAGGCCGCGATTTGCTCTGGCAAGGATTATTGGCTCATGAAGGGAATAGAGCGCCTTGGTCTACCAGAAATAATGATGACGGACGGGCCGCACGGGCTACGCAAGCAGGAGGGTGAAACGGACAATCTGGGAATAAACGAGAGTGTCCCCTCCACCTGTTTTCCGCCCGCCTGCACCACGGCATGCAGCTTCGACGAGGAGCTTTTGGCCGATATTGGCCGCGCGCTGGCGGAAGAATGCCTTGCCGAGGGCGTATCCGTGCTTTTGGGCCCGGGAGTTAATATAAAGCGCAGCCCGCTCTGCGGACGCAATTTTGAATATATAAGCGAAGACCCCTACCTCACGGGCAGGATGGCCTCGGCTATAATAGGCGGCATGCAGGAGCTGGGTGTGGGCGCATCTTTAAAGCATTTTGCAGCCAACAATCAGGAACGTTACCGCATGACGGTGAATTCCGTGGTGGACGAACGCGCGCTGCGCGAGGTGTATTTGCGCGGTTTTGAAATGGCAATAAAGGAGCGGCATCCGTGGACGGTCATGTGCTCTTACAACCGCATAAATGGCAGCTATGCCTGTGAAAGCAAGTGGCTTCTAACGGACGTTTTGCGCGGCGAGTGGGGGTTTGGCGGCGCGGTGGTTTCGGACTGGGGCGCAACCAACGACAGGGTAGATTCCCTGAAGGCCGGAATGGAGCTTGAGATGCCCAACTCCGGCGACTTTTACGATAAGCAGATAGTTCACGCGGTCAAAACCGCACGGTTGGACGAGGCCACGCTGAATCGTGCGGCGACGCGGCTCGTGGAGCTTGCGCTAAAGGGCGCGGCCAGCTTTGGCGAGGGACAAAGATATGATAAGGAGGCGCACCACGCCATTGCCAAGCGGGCGGCGGACGCCTCCTTCGTGCTGCTTAAAAACGAGGGCGCGCTGCCCTTTGGCGGTGAGGCGAGGGTGGCTGTGATAGGCGCTTTCGCCAAAACGATGCGCTATCAGGGCGCGGGCAGCAGCCGCATAAACCCCACAAAGCTTTCGAATGCCTACGATTCGCTTATGGCGATGGGGATCGAGTTAGACTATGCGGACGGTTATGCGCACGACGAGGACGAGGTGGACGAGGAGCTCATATACGAGGCTTGCGCAGCCGCCAAGGGCAAGGATGTGGCGGTGGTATTCGCCGGACTGCCCGAAAGCTACGAGAGCGAGAGCTATGACCGTGTAAATATGGAGCTGCCCGAAAGCCACAACAGACTTATAGAGGCTGTGTGCGACGTCAATGACAACGTGGTAGTGGTGCTGCAGCTGGGCGCGCCCGCTTCGCTGCCGTGGAGGCACAGGGCGAAGGCCATATTGCTGACCTATCTGGGTGGGCAGGCGGGCGGAGCAAGTACGGCCGATATTTTGACGGGCAGGGTGAACCCGAGCGGCAAGCTGGCCGAAAGCTGGCCGGAGCGCATAGAGGACACGCCCTGCTTCAATTATTTCCCCGGTGACAGCAACAATGTGGAATACCGCGAAAGCATTTTTGTGGGGTACAGATACTATAAAACGGCGGGCACGGCACTGGCCTACCCCTTTGGCCACGGGCTTTCCTACGCGGATTTTGAATATTCCGATTTGGAGCTGCTGCGGGAGGATGGCCGCGTTACAGCTTGCTGCACGCTGAAAAATACTGGAAGCGTCGCGGGTAGCGAGGTGGCGCAATTTTACGTGGGCATGAAAGATTCGCTGCTGGCGCGCGCAAAAATGGAACTGCGCGGCTTTGCCAAGGTGTATCTTGAGCCGGGTGAGAGCAAGCGAGTAGAAGTGGCGCTGGATGAACGCTGCTTTAGCTATTTCAACATCGCGGCGGACTGCTGGGCGGTGGAGGGCGGCGAATACATCGTGTATGCCTGCTCGTCCAGCGAGGATATACGCCTAGGGGCGGAGATCTCGGTGGAGGGTGACGGAAAGGAAGCGCTGCTGGCAGAGCAGAGGCAGAAGGCACCCGTGTATTTTGAGCTGCCCAAGGACGGTCTCGCCGTTTCGGATGAGGGCTTTGGCGCGCTTTTTTCAGGCGAGTTGCCCGTGGTGGAGCCGCCCGGTAAAAAGCATTTCACCGTGAACAGCACAATAACGGATATAGGCACGACTTGGGTGGGGCGCACAGTGCAGCGGCTTATTTCCAAGTACGCGGGAAATTTTGTGAGCCAGAACAGCGAGGATATAAAGAACATGATGAAAGCCTCACTCGCCGATATGCCACTGCGTTCGCTGAGCCTTTTCAGCGGCGGTGCATTTACGCCGCCACAGCTTTACGGCCTTGTGGACATGCTGAACGGCAGGTTGCTAAAGGGATTGTTTGAACTGATCAGGGGCATTAGCAGGGACACGATGGCCTTTATCAAAAAATATGTTTTTAGCCGTTGATATTTGAACTTAGTAAAAAGTGATCGTGCTGCAAAAGTCGTATTTTATAAAAACGGGAAAAGTCAGCTATACTGCGGAAAAACGCAATATGAGACTGGCTCTTTTTTGGCACAGAAAAGTGGAGCGATATGGAATGAAATACATAAAAAATGGGACTTGTCTTAATTATGGAAATGAAAAA
>CAYXFB010000042.1:0-23111 GCA_964464145.1 uncultured Christensenella sp. | reverse complement strand
GATACAAAAATGGATGCTACGCCTACGCCTAGCATCCATTTTTTCGACAGTCTGGGACGGCTCTTTTTGCAGAATATCCATATGCGAGAGCACAGCCGAATACCCCTACGGGAACAGACTCGCGCCCTCTACCGCCCACCCGCTGAGGAATGCGTCCAAATTTGTCCATTATTCACTTTTTTCGTTCACTCCTCAGCTTTGTATAATGCGCTTCAAATGCTCTACCTTGCGAGCCGCTTTTTCCCAACACGATCGGAGTGATTCAAAAAATGTTTTATGGCTTCCTCATCTCATAAGTAGTGCAATTTCACTTTCGAGCGGCCTGCAAAACTGTTCGTACTGCAGGTCGAATTTGATTTTAATGTCATATCCGTGCCGTATTTCTATGCGCGATACAAGTTCGCAGATTATTATCCGCTTCCACTCCCTTGTAAGCTCCGCATATTCGTCCGCCCAGTTTCTGAACCTGTTGCAGCTATTACAAATCATCCCCCCATTTTCGCTACCTAAAACAGGGGGATGACCGGTTTAATTTATGCTTTTTGAATACCCAGTATCAACAATAATACCGCATTTTGCTCTTCATATTTTTACATATCAAATTATGCTTTGACGCTAGCAATCACATTTTCATGCTCTCTTTCACAGAACGCTCCATCAATTTCATGTACTTAATCGACTGCTCCGCGTAGATGTCCATTAGCCCGCTTTGCGTCTCCACGCGCGATGCCGCATAAGGATTGGATATTCGCGGCAAGAATTCCATGGTCAAGTACCCTTTGTATTCCATTTCCGTCAGTGTCCACAATACTTTTTTAAAATCTGTTGATCCCAATCCGGCCGCTTCACGCGTATTGTCCGCAATATGCACATGCCTCAGTAGTTTTCCCATTTTAAGCAATGTACTGCAGATATCATTTTCTTCCAAATTCATGTGGAACAAATCCGCCATTACACCAACGCTGACGTGATCTATCTCCCGCGCCATTTTCAATGCTTTGCTTATAGTGTTCACGAGATAGGTTTCATATCTATTTATCGCCTCTATTACGAGCCCTACATTTTTTTCTTTTGCGTATTCCGCGGCTTTTCTTATGTTTTGAACGGCACAATCCCATGCGGCATCATATCCGGAGCCTTCTTCCGGTTGCATACAACCAACGGGTGACGGCACAACAATTATGTGCCTTGCTCCTACTTTTTGCGCAAAGTCTATGCTGTCTTTCAAGTATTGTACGGCATTTTGTGCGATGGACGGATCTTTAGACGAAAGATTTCGTTCCGGGGTAAAAATTCCACAAAGCGAGGTACACTTCTGATTGTATTTTTCCATCAACCCCAATACTTCTGCCGTATCTATGGAATAGGGCTCTGCCGCAAGCTCTATTCCGTCATATCCATACTTTTTTAATCGGGAAAAACTCTGTTCCAGCTCCTCGTCACCAACTATCCACTGTGTCATGCTATATTCATACATTTTGCTGCCCTCTTTCAGTCTTTGTCCGGGTACAAAATCACTTCCAGCGCTTCTCCGCCGCGCATGGCCTCCAGCCCGTCCGCAAATTCAGACAGCTTCATTTTGTGTGTGATCATTTTTTGCACCGGGATCAGCCCCGCGGACAGCAGCTTAACAGTGGAGGTAAGCGTGAAAGGTCCAATATAATTTCCAACTACCATCAACCCGTTTCTGGTGATATCGTTTTGGCATATTTCCTCTTGTACTGCACCATTTTGTCCGAAAAGGACTATGATACCCGCCCGACAAGTGCACGCTATGGCATCTTTAATTAGAGTGCCCACAGCGTCCGCTGTTATATCCGCACCCAAACCGCCTGTGAGTTCTTTCACCCGTTCTTCCAGATTTTCCTTTAGCGGATTTATAACAACATCAGCACCGCAGGCCAACGCATAATCTGCACGGAAGACCGAAGGCTCGGAAACAATTACTTTGGCCGCACCATTGCGTTTATACAGCATGGTAAAATACAAGCCTATTGGCCCCGCGCCTAGCACCAGCACCGTCTGCCCAGGCAATACGCGCGCTTTATTTACAGCTCCCATCACACAGTTTACCGGCTCCGCAAACACCGCAACTTCTTTGGGCATGTCGGCAGGTATTTTAACAAGAGCCGCTTCCGGCGCAACGAAGTATTCTGCAAAAACGCCATCAATAGTTACGCCCAGTATTTTATCGTTTTCGCACATATTAGGTTTGCCCGCCCTGCAGTAAATGCAATACCCACAGGCAAGATTGGGTTCCAAAACGACCCTGTCCCCTATTTCCAGCCCACCAACATTGGGGCCTTTTTCCACCACGCATCCCACACATTCATGCCCAAGCACGATCCCTTTTGTTCCAAGAAATCCCGGCGGGTCATTCAACAGATGGACATCTGTTCCGCAAATACTGGCCGCTTCTACCTCAACCAATACATCATTTACATTTTTTATATCCGGAAGCGTTCTTTTACCATATTCGAATACACCAATGTCTTTAAAAGTTACCGCATTCATTTCTTTCATTCTTGTACACTCCTTTTATCATTTTGCGCCCTTTGCGTCAAACAAAACCGCGATCAATATAATTATTCCCTTTAGCACTTCCTGCCAATAAGAGGATACATTCATCATTGTGAGTCCGTTGCTCAAAACGCCTATTACCAAAACGCCGATGATTACCCCCCACAACTTTCCCTTGCCGCCTTTAAGGCTGGTTCCGCCTAATATAACGGCTGTAATTGCGTCCATTTCCGCTCCCATACCGGCATCCGGCAGTCCGCCACCCAGCCGGCCCGCAAGAATCAATGAACTTATTCCCACGAACAAGCCCGCAACAGTAAATACAATTATCCTAATTTTTGCGGTGTTCAGCCCCGACCACCGGCTCGCTTGCTCATTTCCACCAGTCGCGTATATATAACGTCCAAAACGCGAATACGCCGTAATAATGAAACCTATCACAATAACGATCAACATTATCACAACAGGTATGGGGATCACGTCAAAAAGATAGCCCGCGCCAAAGAATGAAAATTCCTGATTAGTTATGCCAATGGGCGAGCCATTCGTCATTACCCGCGCCATACCCCTGCATACGCTCATAAAAGCCAGCGTTGTTACAAATGAAGGAATTTTACCCTTTGCCGTAATAAATCCCTTCCCAAAACCAATTGCCGTGCCCAGCCCCAACGCGATCATCAAAATCAAAAAACCGCTTTGAGTCTGCTTAAACGCGAAGGCACACACCACTCCAATAAACGCATACATTGCTCCCACTGAAAGATCAATATCCCCAAGCAGAATGATCATGAACATTCCAACAGAGGTGATGGCAGTGATCGAAATCTGTCTCAATACATTGATCATATTTGATCCGCTCATGAAACTGTCCGAAAGCAATGAAAAAAGAACCAATTCAGCAATCAACACAATAATCAGCGTAGATTGTCGAATTATGTTGACGTCCATTTTTCTCTTCATTCCATTTGTTTCCATACACAATACTCCCCTTCAGCTTATAGCCGCATGCATTATTTTTTCCTGATCAAGCGTGGCCGCATCAGCTTCCAACGTTATTTGGCCATCATGCATTACCAGCACACGGTCGCTTACTCTTAATATTTCAGGCAAATCCGAGGAGATCATAATTATACTCATTCCCTTATTTGCCAGTTCCCGCATAACCTCATAAATCTCTGCCTTGGCGCCAATATCTACCCCGCGCGTAGGCTCATCCAGCATCAGTATATCAAGATCCAGCGCCAGCCACTTTGAAATAGCGACCTTTTGCTGATTTCCACCACTCAAACTGTCTACCTGCTGAGATTGGCCGTAAGTCACAATATGGAGCTTGTCTATAAACTCTTGCGTCAATCGCGACTCTGCCTCTCCCGACTTGATCAAGGCAGGAAATTCTCTCAACTTGGCCAATACCAGGTTTTCACGCACACTTAACTGTGTGATCAATCCCAGCTCTTTCCTGTCCTCCGGAACCAATCCAATACGGTTTTTGATTGATTCTTCCGGGCTTCTGTTGAAAATTTCCTCACCTTTTTTATATAAATGCCCCTTTTGAATAGGATCAATGCCAAAAATGGCTCTGGCCAGTTCAGTCCTTCCGGCTCCCACCAGTCCAAACACGCCCAATATCTCACCGGCATAGGCCTCAAAATCCAGCTCCTTATTAAATCCCTGTACGCAGACGCCTCTTCCCTCCAGCATCATTTCATGGCGCTGCTTCACCTGTTCATTTGTTTCTTCCATTTCGAATTCACGCCCAATGATCATTTTTACAAGCTCATCTTTAGTGGTATTTGCAACCTCCACCGTATCTATGAGCTTTCCATCTCTAAAGACAGTGATCCTATCTCCAATTTCAAAAATCTCTTCCATTCTGTGCGAAATGTACACGATACTGACATCTTTTTCCTTGAGCGACCGTATCAAATCAAACAATATCTCCACTTCAGTTTGGGATAAACTAGATGTTGGCTCATCAAGAATAATTATTTTCGCGTCAAATGACAGGCATTTTGCAATTTCCACGCACTGCTTCTGCGCCACCGTCAAATTTTCTACCAACGTTTGCGGCGGTATATCCAGCTTTACCTTGGCAAGCTCTTCCTCTGCCATTTTATTTAGCTTACTGCGATCCAGCAATCCATTCTTTCGCGGTTCACGTCCTATGAAAATATTTTCCGCTATACTCATGTTATTCATCAAGTTGAACTCTTGAAACACCATACTCACGCCTGCTTGAAGCGCATCTAGTGGGGTCGTAAAGTTTTTTTTCACAAGCGTCCCGCTTTTATCTTCCAAAAGCATTTCTCCGCCATCCTTTTGATAAACACCCGCGAGTATTTTCATAAGAGTTGACTTGCCGGCGCCATTTTCGCCAATCAGAACGTGAATTTCACCCCGATTCAGATTAAAATCAACCCTATCCAAAACCGTTACGCCTGAAAAAATTTTGGATATTTGGTTCATTTGCAAAACTTGTTCATTCACAGTATCCACAGGCCTCCATCCATCACAATTATTCAACCGCACAGGCAGTATTTTGCCCGTGCGGTTGTTTATATCATTTACTTATTCAATGTGCTCTCCGCAAGGAATTTCTGATCTCTGTCTATTATTTCTTGAACATTTTTTTCTGTAACTACTACAGCAGGGATTGCCACATCACTCACAGTTTCTCCGGCAAGATGCTTTACAGCAGTTGTCATTGCCTGATAGCCCATCTCATAAGGATTCTGGGCAACTGTAGCGCAAAGATTCGAGCCGGCCTTTATTGCATCCATAACTTCTGCGTCTGAGTCTACGGCCACTACTATTACGTCGTTGCGGTTTAGAGACTGAGTTGCACCGTAGGCACCCAAAGCACACTCTGCATTACATCCAAAAATTGCCGCCAGATCCTTGTTTGACTGCAAAATATTTTCGCAAGCCTGCAACGATTTTGTACGATCACCACCTACATCCTGAGCTGCAACTATCTCAATATCCGGATACTTATCCTGCATTGTATCTACAAAGCCCTGCTCTCTATCCTGTGTCGCCGAAGCCGCAGCCCAGCCCACTACAGCAATTTTGCCTTTTCCTTCAAGTCTATCGCCTATATACTCGGCAGCCATAACACCTATGTCGTAGTTGTCAGATGCCACATGTGCCACAACATCCGTGCCGCCTATGCCAATATCGCTTGTCATAACCGGGATGCCTTTGGCTTTTACTTCTTCTATAGTAGGTACAATACCTTCAGAGTTGCACGGACCAACTATAAGCATGGAAATTCCCATCTCCACCATTGTTTCAATATCGGCCACCTGTTTTTGTTCATTACCATCCGCAAACTGGTAAATGAATTCGTATCCGTTCTCATCCGCCGCGGCTTTGCAGCCCGCCATTTCCAGCTCCCAATGCTGAACCATACTATATCCGGCCGAAAACCCGATCAGCTTCTTGCCCTCAGTATCCGCTTTTGCATCTGCCTTGGGCTTTGTATCCGATTTTTCTTGTGCTGCCGTCTCCGTTGCTGCCGCTTGGGGCTCAGTTGTAGCTGCCTGAGGTTCTGTTGTCGCCGCGGGCTGTGGGCTAGAGCATCCCGCAACCAGAGAAAAAGCGAACAAACATACTACTACTAGTACCAATACCTTTACGTTTTTCATCTTGCTTCTCCTTTTATTTTATTCTTTCAAAGAGACCGTTCAAAAACTCGATCGACTCTTTAGAATACTGATCATAAAACTCTTCGCAAATTTTTCCGCCAAATGGATTCGCTGCCGCAGGAAGCAATTCCATAGATATCCAACCGTTATATTTAATATCTCTCAACGCGCGCGCTACCTCGTCAAAGTCTATATGTCCTCTTCCAGGAGCCGCCCTGTTGCTGTCCGCGATATGCAAATAATAAAGCTTGTCTCCAACAGACCTAATGGCATCCCCCATGTTGATCTCTTCAATATTCATATGATAGGTGTCCCCCATCACCCCCACATTGTCAAGATCGATATCGTTTACCATCGCCAGCGCTTGCTCCAGCCTATTTATCAAATATGTCTCATATCTATTCCATGCTTCAAGTGTAAGATTGATGCCCTGAGTTTTCGCATATTCTCCGGCGGTGCGAATACCGTCTACGGCCCAGCGCCATTCATCTTGCGGCGCCGCCTCCGGCTCTATTTTCATACAGGCAGTTGCTTGCACGGATATTGCCTTCGCACCAACTCCCGCCGCAAAATCCACGCAGGATTTTACATACTCCACCGCCCCCTGTCTAACCTCAGCATTACTGGAAACAAAATCCCGCTGCGGATTAAATATGGCACAAATAGACGATGCCTCTATGCTCTTATCCTTCAGCAGCATTCTAATATTGGCTATGTCATAGTTTGCAGGTTCCCCCACAATATCCACGCCATCATAGCCAAAGCGCGCCAGCCTTTCAATACCCTTTGAAATATCTTCATTGGCATAAACCAGCATGTTGTAAGATATCCTTATATCCTTCATATTCTTCCCCTTCCATATATTTACTTGGATGCAAAAAAAATATTTATAAAAAATTAGCTCATTCGAATGTTTTGAATTGATTGTACTATTAAATCATGCAATTGTAAAGATATTTTTATAAATTTTAGTATATTTTAGCCCAATGATATTTATGCGGGTATTTTTTATAATTTTTGCGTAAATTATTTCAATGGATTTACTCTAACACAAAAGGCATCATGTTTTGCCGTTTACCAGCAAAACACGATGCCTATATAATGCTATAACAAGTATTTTATTCCTTCAAGAAGCCCGGCTCTTCCGACCTCATGATCTCTTTCCATGCACTGCTGAGGTTGTTTCTGAATACTAATTTAGGGTTAACGCCAATATATTTATAAGTTTTTTTGCTGAGCAGAGCATTAGCAATCACCAAAGCAACCGCCTTACCCTGTTCGTAAAGATTCTGGGCGGATATTCCCGCAACCATTTCATCCCTTGCTAGATAAGAACATATCTCATACCCAAAATCAAGCGTAGAAATACACACATCCGTTCTGCCCAACTCTTTTAGTGCCTTAATTACTTTAAGCGCCGGATGTTCCCAAGAAACATACAGCGCCTCAATTTCGGGATGCTCTTGCATCATTTTTTTCCCTACATTGTAAGCGTCCTCTACATCTACAAAATAATCCTGCGCCACAATTTTAAGATTTGGGCAGTTTTCCAATATATACTGCTCAGCTGCATAATCTCTTTGCTTATTGACAAAGTTCTGCAATCCGTGCTTAATCATACCAACATGCACAGTTTCATTTCCTTTAAATCTTTCCTCCAATATTTTTCCCGCATTCTCCCCATTTGCCTGTTCATTTACAGACACCACGGCACAATATTCCTGTTTTTCAAGTCCGAATGGCGCGTTACTGAGAAATATAAGATTGGTTTCTTTAGCAAGCTCTTTATATTTGCTCGCCGTTTTCTTTTCATCTATCGGCAAGCTGATGATCGCATCCAGCTTTTGCATCCGTAAGCCTTCAAGCTGCTCGATCTGCAAATCCGCGTCAAAGTGCGCCTCCGTCACAGCGGCGATTTTTATACCATATTTATTAAGCGCATTTCTTATGGCATTTTCATAATATCTTGTCCATTCTGTTCCTCCATAGTGAAAGGAAATGCCTACTTTATAATCTTTCTTTTTTATACTCTCAATTTCTCTGGAGGTAAGCCTAATACGATCAACAGAATGTATGATCTCTCCCATTGGTCCCCGTTCTATTGTGCTTGTAGATTTACCAACTTTAAAATTGACCGGGATCCTATAAGGCGCTTCCTCTTTGCCACCGCCTTCGATTTTTTGAAACAAAGCCTTGCAAACCTTCTTGGCGACATTATCCGTATCAATAGACAACTGTGACAATTTGGGAGAAATCAACGTGTAAAGATTGTCACCACATAATCCAATTAATGATATATCCTTGGGAAAACTCAAATTATTTTTTTTGATCTGCCCCAGAACCTCCACAAGCAATTTTTCACCTAACGCAATAACACCAGTAGGGCGCAAATCTTCATCCTCATAGTTCAATATATCGTATTTAGGCGATTTACCCACTCCTATAATTAGATTCTCGTCATAGCTAAACCCTAAATCTTGAAATGCTTTTTTATAGAATTCCTTCATTCTGTCAAAGTCATATGCTTTTTCATCAACCAGCAACAAAATTCTGCGGTGTCCATGCTTTATAAGATGGGCAAGGGCATTGTATAGCCCCTCCGCCTTTTGAATGACTATATCGTCCGCAGCTTCCTCTCCGCCCACCAAAACATATGGTATACCGCTGTTACCCAACCTTTGATATACCTTTTCTCTTTCTTTGGGAGCAAAGAAAATCAATCCTGCAATCTTTTTATCCGACAACAGATTTGAAATAATTTGTTCTTCCTTAATTACATCGTTATCCGAAAAATACGTTACAAGTGAATAGCCGCTTTTTTCAATCAATTCGGATATCTTATAGCTCAGTCCCAAATAATCTAAATCTGAGCTCTCGTCCAGTATCAGAGCGATTTCCGAAGCCCTTCCCACTTTCATATTCCACTTGTTTATACTGGTCTTCATGACATAGCCAACCTGATCAATCGCCTTATTGACACGTTCTGACAGCTCGGGCTTGACATATCTTGTTTTATTGATTACATGCGAAACTGTTGCAATTGATACGCCGGCGCACTCCGCTACATCCTTAATTGTTTTTTTCATTCATATCCTGCCACATTCTAAATATTTATATAAATTCTATTCCAATCAAAGACGATTGTCAATCAATCTCTTTGCAATCCAAATATTTAGTTAATTACTCGCGGGGCTTAAAACATCCGGCGGCACGCTTTTGAATATGGCAGTAAATTCTTGCGTGAAATCGTATATTCTATGTTCCCTTTACCTCTTATGATTCCATATAATATCCGATATCATCAGCTCATTCTCGAACTGATCCAATATCGTATTTTCATCAATATGTACAAATTCTATGTCCATTATTCTTGCCCAATCACGCATCATATCCGCCGTTACATCGTAGCTGAGCACTGTATGATGTGCTCCTCCCGCCAATATCCATGCCTTCGCGCCCGCCGCAAGATCGGGGAGCGGCCTCCACATAACACGCGCCACAGGAAGATTCGGCATATTTTGCGTTGGTTTTACGCATTCTACTTCCTGCACGATCAGCCGCAATCTGCCGCCTAGATCCACAAGCGACACCACTATTGCGGCTCCCGCGCGCCCTTCGAATACCATCCTCGCGGGCGGGTTCCTATCTCCTATACCCAAAGGGTGCACTTCAACGCGCGGCTTTTCCTGTGCAACAGACGGGCATACCTCCAGCATGTGCGCGCCCAAAGAAAGGCCGTTCTTCAAATCATATGTGTAATCCTCCATAAAGGTGGTGCCACCCGGCATGTCTTCACTCATCATCTTTAGAATATGCGTCATCGCCGCAATTTTCCAATCGCCTTCTCCGCCATAGCCATAGCCCTGTTCCATCAACCGCTGTGTAGCAAGACCGGGCAGCTGCTCCATTCCATAAAGGTCTTGGAAGGTGTTGCTGAAAGCCATGCACCCTTCGCGTTGCAGCATCGCCTTCATTGCGATCTCTTCTCTCGCCTGATAGTGCACCGTCTCCAAATCTTTTGTGATTATATCGTATTTCTTTTGATATTCCTCTACCAGCGCGTCTATCTCTTTATCCGCAACTTTTGCGATGTATCCGGCCAGCTCTCCTACCGGCCATGTGTTCACCTGCCATCCCAACTTCATTTGTACTTCTACTTTATCGCCCTCCGTGACCGCCACCTCGCGCATATTGTCACCAAAGCGCATCACTTTAAGGCTTTTGCTCACAGCCGCGCCAACAGCCGCACGCATCCATCCGCCAATCTGCAAGCGCACTGCCTTCTCCCCCCAATAACCCACAACTATCTTACGCGCTACACGCATCCTCGCGCCAATAAACCCATGCTCTCGATCCCCATGAGCACTCTGGTGCAGGTTCATGTAGTCCATATCGATCTCTTCATTAGGTATCTCTTGGTTGAACTGGGTATGCAGATGTAATAGCGGTTTTTGCAGCAAAGACAGCCCATTTATCCACATCTTAGATGGGGAAAAAGTATGCATCCACGTGATCACGCCCGCACAGCGATCATCATAGTTTGCCTCGCGTACCGCTTGCGTAATCTCATCTGGTGTTTTCATCACGCCTTTGAGCACAATATAATAGGGCAGATCATAGGATTCGTTTAGTGAATCTATAATTTTTGCGCTATTTTCCTCCACCTTTTTTAATGTTTCTTGCCCATATAAAAATTGTGAGCCTGCCATAAACCAAAATGTATATTGCTTTCGTTTCATTTGTTTTCCTCTTTCTTGTACGCACTACCAAAAGTTTTCCATTGGCGATTTCTCTCGAATGTTAAAATTGATATAGTTCTATCCCCCTATCAAAAAGCACCCGATTCAAAGCATTCATCTGCCCTTCTGAGGGCACATTTAGGTCAGCAAGCTTGCATTCTCTACCCAGACTTGTGTATTTGCCACGTCCCAACTTGTGATAGGGCAGAAGCTCCATACCCGTGAGATTTTTTAGATTATCAAGTACAAAATCGCCTATCTCGCCTATTTCCTCCGGCTGGTCATTAAAATCAGGAATAACCGGCACACGCAGCAAAAGCTTGAATCCGTGTTTTGCGGCCAATGTATCAAACAGCTTTATGTTTTCCAGCGCCACCTCATTGGGGAAATCTGTCCACTCCATGTGCTTCTTTGCGTTCACATGCTTGAGATCAACAAAAACAAAATTCAGGTAAGGCGCAATTGCCTCTATGTCTTCACGCTTACCAAACGCACACGTTTCAATGGCTGTATCAATCCAATTTTGCACAAATAGCCTAAGCAGCGCGTAAGTAAACTCCGGCTGCGCCAGCGGTTCTCCACCAGATATTGTGACACCGCCGCCCGAAAGTTCATAAAATGCCATATCGCGTTTTACTATGTCTACCACCTGCTTAGCCGTTTGCCTATCGCCGGTCACCTTTCGACATTCGGCATAGCAAACCCGTGTGCAGGCAAACGCGTCCAGATCATTATGGCACAAATCACACACTGCGCGGTCCGCCAACATATTCTTTGGTATTGCGCCCTTGGGGCAAGCCGATATGCACGCGCCGCAGCCTATGCACTTATCCTGGAAAAAAGACATCTCCTGGTAGTATTCCTGCGTCTCCGGATTGCTGCACCAACGACAGCGCAATGGACATCCCTTCAAAAAAACAGTGGTGCGCAGCCCGTACCCATCATTTATCGCGTACCTTTCTATATTCGCAGTAAGCCCCTCCACCACTTGCAGGCGTTCAGAGCCGCTATTCAGCAGTTCTTGTGATATCAAGCCATTTCCTCCTTATTCGCGATTCGCCAATACGGCAAGTATAATTATGATTCCCTTTATTACCATCTGCGGATATGACGCAATGCCCATTAGGTTCATAATATTCATCAGTACGCCAATCAGAAACGCACCAATCAACGTTTTTGCAATGCTTCCCCTGCCACCGGCCAACGTAGCTCCGCCCACAACCACAGCAGCAATGGCGTCCATCTCATATCCGTCACCCACCTGGCTGGTACCCATGCTCATCCTGCCGCACAATACGATGCCAGCAAGACCTGCCAGCAGTCCTGATATAGCATACGTGATGATCAATGATCTGTTCACATTTATACCCACGAGACGAGCCGTTTCCTGATTTCCGCCAATGGCATACAAACTTCGTCCATACCGCGTTTTGTTTAGCACAAAGGCGCAAACGACAAACACCACAATTAATATCCACACTGGGATGGGTACGCCAAACAGACTGCTCTGTATGAACTTAGGCAGAAACGTACCATCTATCCTACGGTTTGCACCCACCTGATATATGTATGCAATACCCTTTAGAATAGTCATCATGGACAGCGTAGCAATAAATGGCGCTACCTTACAAAACGATACCAGCACGCCCGTCACGCAGCCAAATCCAATGCATATGAGCAACACATACACGACCGACATCACACCCAGACCATCCTGTATGAAGCCGGAAACAAAACAAACGGCGATTGCCACAAACGATCCTACCGACAAATCTATGCCTCCTGTGATAACCACCATCAACATGCCTATCGCCACAAGCGCCGTTGTAGAATTTTGCAGCAGCATTGTCATTATATTGTTTACCGTTAAAAATACCGGTGAAGCAAAGGAACAAAATATCAGCAATGCTATAAATGCCACCACCACGTAATTCTTACGCATGAATTCTCCAACCGTCTGTTTTTTTACACCGTTCTTTTCCATTGCAATTTGTGCATCTTTCATAGTTTTCTCTCCCCCTCAAGCTTTCACTGCAATGCCTGTAGCGTAGCCCATAATCGTACTTTCATCCAATTCATCTTTGTTCAGTTCGCCCGTCACGCGTCCTTCGTGCATAACGTACACGCGATCGCTCATACCAATGATTTCCGGTAGGTCTGAACTGATCATTACAATGGCAACGCCCTGCTTTGCCAACTCCTTCATAATTGAATATATTTCATAGCGGGCGCCTACGTCCACACCTCGTGTTGGCTCATCTAAAATAAGTATTTCAGGATCAGTTGCCAGCCATTTGGCAATAACTACCTTTTGCTGATTGCCTCCCGAAAGGCTGTCCACCGAATTTTCTATGCTGCCTATCTTTATTTGCAGCCTTTTCACCATCTCATTTACGATAGAAATTTCTTTTTTCTTGTTTATAACGCCTCTGCTTACAATTTTGTCCAACGCGCCAAGTGTAATATTGGTGCGTATTTTGCCCATGAGCACCAAGCCGTTTCCCTTTCTGTCCTCTGTCACATATCCTATGCCATTTGCAATGGCCTGTTTTGGCGTTTTTAGACGAATGGTATTTCCGTTCAGTTTCACAGTTCCCTTTCCTTTTATTGCCATCGTACCTGTTATCGCACTCATCAGTTCTGTTCGACCCGAACCAAGCAGACCAGAAATACCTACTATCTCCCCTTTTCGAAACATCATATTCGCATTCTCTACAATATTTTTATGTATATAGCTTGGGTGGGGTACCGAGTAGTTCACTATCTCTAGGGCTGTCTCAGCAGGCGTCGTCTGTACTTTGGGGTATAGATCTTCCATCTCTCTGCCGATCATGCAGGATACCACATCATGGTGATTTGTTTCAGATATTTTTTTTGTATCTATGATCTTGCCGTCTCGCATAATAGTGACCCTATCCGCCAGTTCAAATATCTCATCCAGCCGATGGCTGATATATATTATCGTCATACCTTTTTCTTTCAAGTCACGCAATAATTTAAAGAGAAATACAATTTCGTTATCTGTAAGCGGCGCAGTAGGTTCATCCAAGATCATGATCTTTCCCTCCAGCATAACCGCTCTGGATATTTCAACCAACTGCTGCTGACCCACTCCAAATGTCTTTATCTTTGCCCTCACATTGACATCCAGATTAAGCAATTGAAGCGTTTCCTCTGCTTTTTTGTATAGAGCATTCCAGTCAATAGCCGAAAACTTCATAGGAAGGTTTCCCATGAACATATTTTCCGCCACACTCACTTCGTTTATTAGCGCCAGCTCTTGGTGCACCATTACAACGCCCTCATTGCGCGCATCTATCGGCCGGTTCATCTTTACTTCCTTACCGTTCAACCATATGCTCCCCGTGAATGAATGGTATGGGTATGACGCGCTCAGCATCTTCATCAATGTGGATTTACCCGCTCCATTTTCGCCTACCAGCGCATGTATCTCGCCCTTGGCTACTTTAAAATCCACCGAATCAACCGCTTTCACACCGGAAAATTCTTTCGTAATGTTTTTCATATCTACAGCCAACGTATTTTCCACTTTTCTATCTCCTTACCTCCAAATTTTTGCAACAAAAAAGAGAACCAGCTTTTAGAGCTGCTAAAAGTCTAATTCTCCATTTTTTGCCGTGGGTGACGCTAAGCCACCCACGGCATTTTTTCTATTGCGTCAATATGCAGAATTTGGATCGTATACATCGGCCGCGTTTGCCGAGGTATAGCATGTGTTTGGCACGTAGAACGTAGCAGGCGTCGTTACGCCTTTGGCTTGCTGCGCCGCCAAATATACAGCCCACTTGCCCATCATACGGGGATCGTTTGCCACTGTCGCAACAACACCTTTATCCCCATCAATAACCCATTCCAAAACCGATTTGCGCGCGTCGATAGATGTCATCAATATGTCGCCCGTCTTGCCGATAGATTCCAGCGCGGCAACAACACCTTGTGCGCCGCCATCGCATGCGCAGAATATTATATCTATATCCGGATTAGCCTGCATAACATCCAACGTCTCATTCATCGCCGGTTCAGGCTGCCAGTTATAGTAGCGGTATGCCACTACATTTAAGTTGGATTTGCCGTACTTTTCAAACATATAATCGTTATAGCCCGCCAACTGGCCCCATCGCCTTAGATCTGACTCTTCTTCCTGCGGAGCTGCTGAGAACACCAAAGCCTTTACTTCATCCTGCCAGCCATTTTTCTCATCATATGCCTTTGCCAGCTCAAATCCAGATTGATAGCCGCTGTTTTCAACATCGCACGAAACAAATGTGAAGGGAGCACCTTCCGCATCCAATGCACAGTTTACAACCGTCAGCGGAATACCCGCCTGATGAACCTTTTGCACAGCGGGCAATACGCCTGTAGAGTGGAATGGATTTATTACCATGGCATCCGGCGCCATATTTACAATTGTTTCAATATCGGATATCTGCTTATTTAAATCGTTTTCCCCATCAATAACGGTCAGTTCAATACCTAGATAGTCCGCCTCCTCCTGCGCAAGGCGAACAAGCTGCTCCCACCATTCACTGCCCGCAATATTTCTCTGCGAAAATCCTATCTTGAGTCCTTCAAATTCGTTCTCCTCGCCTATCATCTCCTCCGGCTTGAGCGCAAGCTGCTCCGGCGTAGCTGTAAATGTGCGGCCGGTACCCGCCGCAGGAGCTGCCGCCGCAGGCGCGACTTGTGTGGGCTGCAAAGCGTCACAGCCTACCATGACAATAGCAAGAACCACCACAGTTAGCATCAAAACAAGTCTAAATCCCAATCTTTTTTTCATCTTCCAATCTCCTTAATACATACTATTGAACCGCTTGTATGCGGCAAAAGACAATACTATAACTTTTCTTCCGTACGCTCGATGATATCTTGCTGAACATCCTTGGAAAGCTGTGTAAAATACGCACTGTAGCCTGCCACCCGTACCAGCAGGTTTGCATATTTTTCCGGATCCTGCTGTGCGTCAATCAAAGTTTTTTTGCTCACAACATTGAATTGCATCTGCGCGCCTCCCGCCGCAAAATAACGATCTATAAGGCTGACAAAGCGTTTTAGTCCTTCATTTTTTTTGATCTGCATTTCTTGTGCTTGCATTTTATTTGCTCCTTTCCCGTCTGTTTGTTACATCAAATCAGACGGATTGAATTTCATATTATATAGCGAACCACAGGACAAAAGTACATTGTTTATCTTCGCGACCGAGGCTATCGCCGCCGTGGGGCCATTCACGTCTGTTCCGCGCATGGGCGATTGGCCATCCGCCACCGCCGTATATGCGTCCCTTCCATCCGGTGTTGCGCCGCATACCTTCCCAAACGGCGTATTGCTGGATACGGTGCTGGTGGAACAGTGCAACGTCCCGCCGATCGGCCCCCGTCCATAACGCGTATTTTTGTATGAAGAAAGTTCATTTGCAACAAACGCCAGCATCTCCCGCGCCAACTCATCTACTTCGTCAATATCGTTACCGTATTTGGGTACAGAAAGGCACATCGCTTTTATTTGCGGGCCGGTCGGGTTTGTGGCCATATCTTTAAAATCCGTTTGCAGCGCATATTGAAGCTGTTCACCGGTTACTTTCTTTTCATCAAACACCAACTTCTTTATAGCATACAAGCTATTCGCCACATTGGCCGTGCCAATAGTCTGCTGACCCGTTAGATCATATTTGGCACCGCCTTGTTTTATGGGCTTACCGCGCGGGATCGTGGTTCTCGGGCAAGCAAAAATAGCCGCCATTGGTTCCTCCAACGTTTCCTCCCACACCTGATCGATCGTATTTTCCAGTATAGCTTCCATCTTCACGTAATACGCCATCTGATCCATATATGCCTGCCGCGCGTCCTCGAAGCTCTCAAAAGACGCAAGGTCTTTTCCGTTGCTATTCTCATGCAGCTTAATGCCCGTGCGCGGATCTTTGCCATTGTACAGTGACATTTCCAACGCCTTTGTACAGTTGAGCCACGCGCCGCCCGTCCTGCCTCCCAGCAAGCCTGCTGTGCCCGGCTCCACACAGCCGATTATGCAATAGTTGTATGCGTCATTTATCTCGTAGCCACGGTTCATAAGCGCGGGTATATATGTCTCATCGTTGAATATTGAAGGCAGTCCGGTGCCCAGCCGAATAACCTCCGCCACCTTCATTTTAAACTCAAACGGCGTATTTTTATGAAAACGTACGGTAAGAGAGGGCTGTGGTACGCGCGTATTTGCCGTTGCTTCAAGGCAGATATAACTCAGCTCATTCACGGCGTCTCGCTTTGTTTCCGGGTCTTGTCCGCCTATGGTAAGGTTCTGAAACATTGGTACTCCGCGGTAATAGTCTGTATCTATCCAGCTTCTCACCTTATTACAGGAATAGATTTGCAAATAAAAGTTTTCTGTCAGCTCAAGCGCTTGTTCCCTTGTTAGCGTACCATCTTCCAGACCTTTTTTATATAGCGGATACATAAACTGGTCGTATCGTCCAAAGGATACTCCCGCTCCGCTATCTTCAATCTGCACGCAAATATGTATGAATATCATGAATTGCAGCGCTTCACGAAAGTTTCGCGCAGTATTTTTGGGTACCCATCTACACATATCGCTGATTTCCAAAAGCTCTTTTTTCCTAGTCTCGTCCGTTTCCCGCTGCGCTTGATCCTCTGCCAGCTTTGCATAGCGTTCCGCATATTTTATAACAGCATTCGCGCTTATTATAGCGGCATCGTAGAAATCCTTTTTCTTTATGCAATCCGGATCATTTTTCCAATCTATCTCGCCGCGCAGCTTATCGCACTTGTCTATGATGTATTGTAGGCCGTGCTCAAACAAATATGCATGATCAGTTGCGAAGTGACCATCGCCCCCTTGAAAATATGTGCCAATATCCGCCGCCTTCAAATCGAAATGGGTCGCTAAGGCTTCCGCGGGCAATCTGCCCCGCAGATTATCCGTATGGGTACGTCCCTTCCACCAATTGCAGATATATTCCACCTTCTCACGGTCTTCCTCATTAAATTTATAGCTGTCAGCAGGACGTTCCCACGGGAAATACGGGTCGCCTCTCAGCACCTCGTCTTCTATCCACTCCACATCAAATTCGGGAAAAAGCGGCGCCCAACGAGGCTTGCAGGCATGGTTACCCATAAACAGGCTGCCCGGCATCCAATAGATCGTCATGTTTTCCAGCACATGGTCTATAGCCATTGCCCGCCTTACGATTGCGGGCAGATTCATATTCTGCTCATAAAATCTCGTGAGATAATAACCACGCTCCACATCGATGCCATACTCAAATGACGTAACATATTTGTGCAACGCTTCGATGCGCGTAGAACGTACCGGCTCTGTTTCGATCTGCAACGATTGCATTTCTGCCATTTGTAAATTCCTCCCTTGGACTTGCTTAATTGATCTGATAAATGCATTGTATATCAGCACATATACACAAAAAAGCCCCAATATCATACGAAAGGGATATTATCTTACGAACTATTTTGATTAAGGTTGAAAACAAATTCAAATTATATAATAATGTAGATTAAAAGGTATAGACGGAGTTCATCTATGAAGTTATTTTGGTCGAACGAGCGCAACCGTCTTCTCATATTTATTTTTTTCATTATTACGCTCACCGCATTTTTGCTGTTATTGTTTTTCGAAAATAGCATGCAGGCTACGCAGGATACATTTATTCAAACACAAACTTCGCAATATGAGGATGAAGGCAGCGCGTATTACTATGGCAATTACAGTATACAATATCAACCCGGGCAGGCTGTGACCTCACCGCTTGTTATAGGGCTTTGCTTAGACGACATGAAATCAGGCGTGCAATCAGCAATTGCGCGCGAAATTGTTGAATACGCGCGAGAAAAGAGTATCCGCGTGATCGTACTTGATTCCGCGCGCGATCCACAGCGCGAATTTTACAACATCACTGAATTGACTTTACGCAAGGTAAAAACCATCGTGTGGTCACCCATATCCAAGAACTCCTCTGCTTACAAAGAATACACCAAAATACCAACCAATATCACGCAGGAAGAGCTAACTTATAAAATCAAAAAAGCAAATATACCATTGATAAACATAAATCACCGCGTAGATATGCGCGTAACAGATCTTATAGATTCATTTATTGCAGCAGATGAAGACGAATACCTAAAGCTAGCTGCCACTGCCATATTACAGCAGTTGAATGATAATGGCCTATCAGACGTTACAATTCTGTCCTCGGCCGAATATCCCATATTGGACGAAGCTTCCGTATCCACACTAAGAACAGCTTTGGGTGCGCCAATACCCGTCAGGCTTTTAGAAGCGCCAAAAGAAGATGATTTTTCAAATATTAAAAGCTGCATATTTCTTACCGATCCAGCACATTTACAAAACGCGCTCAATCTAAATCATAAATACGGCTGCCCCATCGTAAGCGGATATATGGATCGGACAATTGCCCAATACATACTCGAGGGACAGATTTCAAGCGCCATCTCCGCTTCTCCTGCCGCTATCGCCAAGAACGCCATCCTTTTTGCGGATAATCTGATCTTAGGCGAAAAAGCGCCTATTTCGGTGAATAATGTACTTTATTTAGTAGATAGTACTAATATATCAAATTCCGCAGACACATGGTATCTGAACTATGAATAAAACAAGAAAAGAGCATCGCTTCTGGGCGTATACGAATAATATCAGCTTAAAATATAAGCTGATCATAGTGGTAAGCCTTCTTTTCATAGCTTTTGCGAGCGTAGTAAACTATATGACATTCAACAACGCCAGCAATGCATTGCTGGAAGAGACATTGAATCTTATGATCGCTAACATGACACAAATCAATAACAGCATAAACTCCAACGCGGAGTATCATGCCGTTGCGCTCAATGCCTTTTGCTCCGCAAGTAATTTAAGCCATACTCTCACCACCCGACGAGTGGAAAATGAGCAGCAGTACATCGCCGATCTGAAGGAATCGATACTAATCTTTAAGGACACAAATCCCCATGTTATTGATTTAAAAATATTTGCCTACAATCAAAGCCTCCCTATGGACGATTACTCACTTTTTGGAATAGAGAGCTTTAAAGTAGATTCGTTGCTCGAAGAAATATTGAGCGTTAACAAGGGCTTAGACGAAAATGACCCAAAAATATATTCCAGCACTATTTGGTCAAGTGTTGGCGACGGTACATGGAACAAATTCGGCTATATTCCCGCCGTTTACTGCTATAAAGTTTTGTATGAAGATACCGTACAAACACCTATCGCAATACTGCGCATGGATGTAACGGCCGACAGCCTTTTTTCCGGTCTAAAGGCTGAACGGGTCAATCAAGGTCTGCCCGGAGAATTTTTTGTTGCAAACGCCAATGGCAATGTAATATACAGCAGTGCAATACAGCGGTTGGGGCTTTATCAATACAAATCTCGCATAGAGGAACTTATAAAATTGGGCGATGATCAGGGCTATTTCATATACGAATCACCAAGAAGTGAATCCGAATATATTTGTTACCAAAAAAACAATATGGACTGGTACACTATATACCGCGTGCCTAAAGAGACGCTGTTTGCGAATATAACCGATATACGTAATTCCTCTATGCTTATAACGCTCACCTTTCTTGTAATAACTCTGGCTGCCGCCGTATTGTTAATACACATCTCGACTCGCAGGCTGCTGGGGCTTGCCGCGGACATCGGGAGGTTCAGCAAAAGCAACACCCGCATACAATTGCGCGTAACAGGCAAAGACGAGGTTGGCAAGGTAGCAGGCAGCGTTCGCGACATGTTGTACGAGATCGATACGCTCCTTTTAGAAACACACCAGCAAAAAGAGAGGGAGAAAGAGTTGTTAAACGAAAATCATTACAAAGAGCTGCTGCGCCGGGAGGCAGAGTTCAAGGCGTTACAAATGCAGATCAATCCCCACTTTTTGTACAACACATTGGAGATGATAAAAGGGCTTGTTTACTCCGATAATCCCGAAAAAAATATAATAACGGCCACACAAGCGCTTTCGGATATGTTCCGTTATAACATCACCGGCAGTTACCACGCTACTATACGCGATGAGCTGGCGCATATTGATGACTATTTAATAATACAAAATTTCCGCTTTGATAAAGTTATCCACCTCCACAACAATATACCCGATATATTGCTGGATACGCCCATCGTCCGGTTCACAATGGAGCCTATAATAGAAAACAGCATAAAACACGGCTTTTGGTCGTTGACACAGGAAAACAATATATATATTAGCCACACAATAAAAGACAATAAACTGCTAATCCACATACACGACGACGGTTCGGGCATAGAGCCAAGCGTATTGACAGCGCTACAGCAAAAATTAAAACACGGTACACCCATGCAGGACGACAATAAGCAACAACGCGGCATTGGTTTGCTAAATGTGCATCTGCGGCTCAATGAGTTTTTTGGCGATGGCTACGGCCTCACAATACAAAGCGAGAATGGCTTTGGCAGTACGCTTACCATCACCATACCCTTAGACAAAAAAGCAGAAGAGGATCAAAATGTATAAAGTATTGATTACTGATGATGAGAAATATGTGCGCCTATTCCTGCGCAAAAGTATCGACTGGAGCGTTTATGGTTTTGAGGTTATAGGCGAGGCACGTAATGGTCTTGAAGCGCTTGAACAGCTCGAGGCGTTACTGCCAGATGTTCTCATCACAGATATGGATATGCCCGGTATGGACGGTATACAGCTTATAGAGGAAGCTTCCATGCGTTTTCCCGCCATGCGCTGCGTTGTTTTAAGCGGTTATAAAGATTACAAATACATTCGTACGGCCGTGCAAAACAATGTATTTGATTACCTTCTCAAACCGGTAAAAACGGACGAATTGATAGCCATGCTTCAAAAGCTTTACAGTAGCATGCGACAAAGCGACACCCAAAGGTTGCATCAAGAAAAAGAACTGCTCGACCTAAAAAAGGAGCGCTTTTTGATCGATCTTCTGACAAATAACCACATTGAGATCAACGTGGATGAAAAGGCTTTAGAATTCGGCATAGGCTGTGAGTATAACTACTATGCTGTTATATATCTTGTTTTGGATAACGACAATGAAACAGCGAATATAGAAACCTACTACGGCAAGCCCATGCTGCGATTTTTGATAAAAAACATTACAAACGAAGTGTTTGCGAACGCAGGATTTACTTTGAACCTTCTGAATATAGAAAACAATATCGCAGGAGTAGTTCGTTCCTCTTGCCTAGACGATACAGAAAACCATTTACCTCTTATACCGGTCTGTGAACAAGCCATTGATATGGTACAAAAATTTTTACAGATATCTCTTTCAATCGCGCTAGGACATTCAGTTGAAGATTTGAGCAATATACGTGATTCCTACCTTTCCGCGCTAAACGCTCTTAACTTGCGCCCGCTGTATGGGAATCGAGCCGTTCTTTCCTACCACAACACGCCTATCGCAATAAACCGCGGCCTCCTCACTCGGCCAATGGAAAACGCGTTTGTACAACGCCTGCATTCGGTAGATCAAAAGGGAATTGAGGATGTATTGGACACACTGCTTAACAACATAAAAGAAACAAAAGCGCCGGATGTATTTGCAATCAAAACTCTGTACAACCACATTGTTTCTCTGATTCTAAAGACACTATATGAGGAAGGGATTGTTCCTTCTTCAATAAATCTGTATGAAGACACAATGTATCACACTTTTCAGACCTTTAGCTCATTTTCAAATATGATTGACACACTCAAACGCTTTGCAGCAAGTGCCATTGTCGCCATTGCGGGCACGGCGGGCGCATCCTCCTGTTATATTGCACAAGCAAAGAACTATATACAAAAACATATAGCGAACGATTTCAGTATTTCGGATATCGCCTCCACTATATTTCTGACACCCAATTATCTATGTACGCTATTCAAAAACGAAGTGGGAATAACACTAAACGATTATATTACGCAAACGCGCATAGATAAGGCAATCGAGCTGCTTACAACGCAAACCCTTACAATAAATGAGCTCTGCAAGATGGTAGGCTATTCCAGCGCCAAGTATTTTCGGCAGGTATTCAAAAAGGTCACAGGATGCACCCCGTCAGATTATAAAAAAAGACAACCCTAAATCTATATTGCCGGGCCCTGTGAAAAAAAGTCTGTAAAAACAGCTTTCGATGATACAATATCAAA
>CAYXFB010000041.1:0-23120 GCA_964464145.1 uncultured Christensenella sp. | reverse complement strand
CGCTATTCTTGCTTTAGTTTACTGCTCTACCCCAACATTTGACATAGAGCCTTTTTATATCTAGATTCGGTTTTACCTGAGCAGTGACAGAACGTTCTGCGGAGCACTGTTCGCCTGCGCCAGCATAGCTGTAGCAGCCTGAGCCAGTATGTTGCTCTTCGTGAAGTTCGTCATTTCGGAAGCTATATCAACGTCGCGGATACGGCTTTCAGCAGCCTGCAGGTTCTCAGCAGATATCTTCAGGTTGTTTATCTTGTAGGTCATCCTGTTCTGCATAGCACCCAGAAGCGCTCTCTGGTCAGATACCTGGTTCACTGCGTCACGTACGGAGGTTATAGCCTTGCTGGCGTCTTCCGCATTGTATATGGAAGCGTCATCCAGACCGAGGCCTGCCGTGTTCATAGCGCCTATGCGTATGGAGAGCTGCTCGCCTTCCAGCGCGCCAACCTGTATCTTCATCTCGTCGTACTTATTGTAGTCCTCAACAGCCTTGAAGCTTATCTGACTTCTAAGATCCGCACTGTTTTCGAACTTTATGGTGTTGCCCGAAACGTTGTCGGAGCTTATGCCAAAGGCAGCCGCCATCTCAGCTACTGTGGAATCCGAACGCTTTACGTACTGGATTTCGGTCGTGCCGTCATTCCAGGTTATCGTATCGCCGTCCTTCATCTTCTGCAGATCGAATTCGAACGTTGTTTTGCCCGCGTTCTCTATCTTGTTGGGCGTGCTGCTTATTTTTACGGCGTTGTTACCCGCCAAACCAAACGCTCCACCCGGTGTGGGATCATCTGCATCCGTTTGACCCGCCGTGCCATTATAGGTCATCGTTATATAGTCACCACGGAAAGCTACTGTAACATCTGTGGGAGCCGTTATATCACCGGCACCGGCAACATCGTTTATTCTATCAGCAAGAGCCGTTGCAGAATTTACGGTATCTATATCTATACCATTTGTAGTGGGAGCCTTGTCACCTGCGGCCGTGCTGAAGAATGTATAGGTTTGATCGCCTATTGTGAACTTATCGCCAGACTTCACAGAATTTACATCATATCTAAACTGTGATGTGGCAATCGTGCCCAAGCTGTCAGCTTTACCCGCAGCGGCATTAACAGTTTTCTGAGATGTCAACTGAGTGTCAACCGTTCCTGAACCACCCTTGCTTATGGTACCTACAGCCAGACCTTCCAGCGAATCTTTAGAAATATTTGAGTTTCCTGTCGCCGTAAACACCAACTTGTTACCACTTACAGTAACATTATATGCATTTCCATCAATATTGGTAGTTGCATTATTAGCCTGTATGCCAGCTGCTATTCCAGCAGCATTTACAGCACCATCTGTGAGGTTACCTGATGTCAGCGTAGTACCGGCTACAGTTATTGATGCGGTTGTATCGCCATTCTTAGCAGTAATCGTCGCACCCGACAGATCTACCTCAAAGCTTGCAGCATAACCGGCCTGGAAGTTCTTGCCCAGTGTGGTAGCTATATCTTTTACGCCGCCCGCGCCCGTTGCCGGGTTGGAAACTTCGTATGTGGAAAATATGCCCGATGTAGCAGCGCTTCTCTTGAGACCTTCAGCGGAGAGCGAGCCGTCCAATATCTTCATGTTATTGAAGGTTGTCTGCTCGGATATATCGTTTATCTCACGCTTCAGCTGATCGAACTCTTTAGCTATCTGCGTACGGTCAAAGTCCTGATTGGTGCCTGTGGAAGACTGAACAGCCAGCTCATTCATGCGCTGAAGCATGGAGTGAACTTCCTGCATAGCGCCTTCAGCGGTCTGTACCAGCGAAGCGGCATCTTGAGAGTTCAGGGCAGCCCTGTTGAGACCACGGATCTGAGAGCGCATTTTCTCGGATATAGCGAGACCGGCGGCGTCATCCGCAGCGCGGTTTATCCTGTAACCCGAAGAGAGTTTTTCTGCCGAAGCGGCAACCTTGTCATTCTGAATGGTGTACTGGCGATGTGTGTTCAGCGCCATTATGTTGTTAGCAATCCTCATTTTATAATCCTCCTTGATTATGTGTTATTTTGGCTTCATGCCATTGTATAAAAGATGATCGCGAGCCCAAAACCGATATCTTACAGACCGATGTTTCCCGGGACAACCTGCCCGTTTTTCATATCACTCTCGAGCTCTAGTTATAATATCGACAGCCCTAGAAGAAACTTTAGCATTTTATTTAAAAAAATCTATAATTATTTGTCGTTTCATTTATAAAAAGCCAGCAAACAGCGCAACACCGCCGTTTGTTGGCCATATTCAAAATGTGTATAATTTGTTAATAATAAATTAGTTATACATTACTTACACCGAGTTAAGCATTTTCACTCATTTTGTGCAGTAGACTGGCCGACACCCACCAGCTGCTGTTCATTGGGCTCTGCAGCTTCCTTTCCATATACCGAAAGTCTCTTCTCCTTCACCTTCTTGAGCTTGCCACCGTTATCCAGCGGATGGCTGGGTTTATATTTGACCTTGGCGACGGCCTCCACTATGGCAACCATTATTTCCGCCTGCATTTGCGTTGTTGTGGTCTGCATATGCATAAAAACATTGCCTCCCTCTGAGGCCACATACTTTGTGGGAAGATTATTAAGCGCCAACGCCTTAACATCCGCGCGACACCTTGGACAGTGGCACATTTCAGTGGAATCTATAACACCATCCGCCTTTAGGTCAACTATCTCTTCCATTACATTGATTATCGAAATCTTTTCTTCGCTCATTTTCAATACCTCTTTGGTTCTGCCCTTCATTGTAAAAATTATTTTCTAACCCGGCTGTCTCCCCAAAGCTGCAAAACCTCCGCTGCCCAAATGATCTGAGCTCTCCGGAGGTTTTTTTAATACTATATAATCCAAAGGCTCACATTTTCATCAAGCCATCCCATATCCTGTTCACCTCTTCAAGACAGGCAAAATATTTTTCGGTTATAACGTCTGTGGGCATTCCCAGCTCTTCGGCGCTATCGTTAATCACAGGCCAGTCGCCGCGCTCGTACGCGAGCACCATCTTATACAGCGTGCCGCAGCGCCCCTCCTGCGTTAAAAGTGCCATTTTTATATCGTCCGAAATGGCCAGCTGCCGCAGAGCCTCCTCCATGGGTACGTTCAATATATAATCCATGGTGGAGAACATGCCCAGCAAATAGGCCTCCGATTTCACTATAGGCATATCCTTTGCGTGATCGTATAGCTCGGCGCAGAACTGGCCGCGCATAAACGAAAGCTTTATAAATTCCTCCGGCGCGTTTTCGTCCTTGCGAAAGCTCAGAAGATATATCCATTGCCGCAGCTGGTTCACGCCCAGCACAACCATAGCCTGATGCACGGACTGTATCTTGTTTCTGAAGCCGAAGAAAGCCGAATTTACCAGCTTCAAAAGAGCGTATGTCAGCGTTACATCGCGCGATATCAGCTCCTCTATAGTATCGAGGTCTGGCTCCTTCGCCGTCACCGCCGCTATAAGCTGGAAGAAATTGCTTTGCAGATGCTCCAGATTGTTCACCCGCTCGGGTATTATGGTGCCTATATACTGACCCTGGAGGTAATCAACATCCAGCTTGCGCGCGTATTCAAAGGTTGTCTTATCATCCACGTTGAAGCCTACCGTTTTTATGTTTAGCTCCTTGGCTATCTCCGCAATGGATTCGCCCGAGCTGGAGGGTATCTTCATGTTCAATTTGATATAATCCACCTCATCCAGCATGGAAATATATCTCGGATTGAATTGGAACTCTTTCAACGAAATGCGGTAGCCCTGTTCCTTATACCTCTTTATAAGGCTAAGCGCCTCCGAATTCAGCAGCACCTCATAATCAAGCTCCAGTATGAGCATATTAGAATCGAATATATTAGGTATGCCCCTTTGCAAGAGCGGCTCTGTAAATGTTAAAAGTACGTTCTTTCCCTCGAAGAAATCCTGATCCGAAAGCTTTGGTAAAAGGTTTTCTATAGCATTCGCAGCAATTGCGTCATCAGAATCTACCTGCACCGCGTCCGCGTTTTCTCGGTATAGTATCTCGTAGGCAAATAGATTGTTCTCCCTGTCGTGCACCGGCTGTTTTACTATATATGTCTGCATAGCTTACCTTCCTTATAAAAACTGTTTCTCATAGGCAGTAACAAAGTTTACATACTTATATAATAGTAGTATCAATGAAAAAAAACAAGAAGTAATATGTCAATTTTTACATTTGACATACGCGCCATACGTCGCAAAGTGTAATTTTTTATTTATATAGCTCCACATAAATCAAAAAAACATACTTATTCGTGCTTTAAATCACATAAATTAATTAAACTGAGAATCTTTATATTTTACAATTTAATTAAATGGGGTTATAATAAATTTATTGAAATTATCTGCGGTTGGGGTTTTTAGACATAATCAGGAGTGGCTTGCTTTGTTATTCATACCGATTGATCAGCTAAAAAGCGGCTTGAAGCTCGCTTATGACGTAGTGGTTTTCGAAAAATCTAATGTACGCCTGCTTCCTAGAGGCAGTGTGCTTACCGATCGTTTTATTGACGGGTTAAAACGTTTTGGTATAAACGGCGTCTATGTTCGTGACGAAATAACCGGCGACATACAGCCCAGCAAACCCGTTATGTCCACAAAACTCAAAACAAAAACACTAACGAATCTGGAATGGATGTTCAACAACACCGAGAAGAGCAATTCCTCCAGAAAAAAGCACATAGAGCATGTAGACAAAACGGTTTTGAGCCTCATAGACCTCGTGAAGGAAAACCAATCCCAGCTCGTAAACATTTCCGATCTTAAAGCTTACGACGAATATACCTACCACCATTCGCTGAGCGTGGCGGTGGTTTCGCTTGCAATCGGTGTCCAGCTCGGATTCAGCCATGAAGAGCTGCACAAGCTGGGCTTTGGCGCTATAATGCACGATATTGGCAAAATGTCCGTACCCATCGAAATAATAAACAAACCGGCCTCTCTCACACACGAAGAGTTCGACATTGTGAAGAAGCATCCTGAGAACAGCGAGGATTATCTCACCCAAAACGATATAGACGATCCCGAAATATATGAGAGCGTTATTTCGCACCACGAAAAGATAGACGGCACGGGCTATCCCCGTGGGCTTACAGACAAGGCCATACACTATTACGGAAAAATAATTTCCGTTGCGGACGTGTATGACGCGCTTACCTCCAACCGCCCCTATCGCAAGGCGCTTCTGCCCTCCGAGGTTGCCGAATATATGATGGGCAATGTGGATACCGCTTTTGATCTGGGAATCGTTAAAGCGTTTTTACAGAAGATAGAGTTTTTCCCTATCGGTTCCTTTGTGGAATTCAACAACGGCAGCAAGGGCATAGTCATTAGCAATGAAAATTCTCTGCACCCGGTGGTGAAGCTGCTGGACCCGCCCTATAAGATACTGGATCTGTTCAATGACAGCAGCACGTTCAACTTAGTTATAGTAAAGCATTTTGATTCGCTCCCCAGTTCTGCTTTGGCGCAGATCGCGCTGTAGCATATATAAAATCAGCAATCCAATGTTTGCGCGCCATATTTTTGTTGTATAAATTATTGTATGTACATGATGACGGTTAACCAAAAAATACGGCGGTCTTTTTTTTGTGCTCATACAACAATACTATTTATGCGGGGGCATATTCTATGAAAAAAATACTTTCCATATTCACAAGCCGAATGTTTATAACATTTGCTTTGGTTGCGGTGCAAGCCTGGTTTTTGTTTTTGCTGCTGTTTTCTTTTGGCGATATAAGCTGGATAATATCGCTTATATTGGAGATCGCCAGCATATTTGTGGTGATATACATAACGAACAAGCGGCAAAACCCGGCATACAAGATAAGCTGGATAATACTGATACTCATAATACCAGTTTTTGGCGTGCTCATGTATTTTCTGTTCAGCCAGCCCAGGCTGGGCAAAGCAGCATTGCAACGCGCCGAAGGACTATATTACGCCACCACCGATTTTATGCAGCCCAACGCCGCCTCCGAAGCGTCACTGCGCGAAGCAAGCAAGGGTGCCGCAAGGCAGTCTGACTATATAAGCAAGACGGCACTCTACCCCCTGTACACAAACACACAAGCAAAGTTTTATCCCATGGGGCAGGATTTTTACGCCGATCTCTTAGTGGAGCTTGAAAAGGCTGAAAAATATATATTCATGGAATATTTCATAGTGCACGAGGGCAAGATGTGGAACAGTATACTTGACATACTAAAGCGCAAGGTGGCGGCCGGCGTGGAGGTGCGCTTCATGTACGACGATCTGGGCTGCATAAGCACACTGCCGCGTACCTATTACAAAAAGCTGCGCGCAATGGGCATACAGTGCCACATTTTCAATCCGGTGCGGCCCGTTTTGAATTCGCTTTTCAACAACCGCGACCACCGCAAGATCACCGTGATAGACGGCAAGGTGGGCTTTTGCGGCGGTGCCAATCTGGCGGATGAATATATAAACGAAATAGAGCGCTTCGGCACATGGAAGGACGCCGCCGTTATGCTGCAGGGCGAAGGCGTGCGCTCGCTCTTGATGATGTTCCTGCACCTATGGACATTTTCCACGGGCGATGCCGAAGCCGATTTTGTGAAATACGAAACGCCCGAGGCCTGCACCGAGGTAGACAAAGGCCTGGGCTTTGTCCAGCCCTTTGCGGACGTGCCCTTCGACGAGCGAAATTACGTGAGCGAAAATGTTTATATGAATCTTATCTCACGCGCGGAGGATTACATATACATAAACACGCCCTACCTGATACTGGACAACGAGCTTACCACAGTGCTCTGCGGCGCGGCCAAGAGCGGCGTGGACGTTCGCATAACAGTGCCACACATACCCGACAAGAAGATGGTTTTTCTGGTTACGCAGGCAAACTACCCGCGCCTTATAGAGGCTGGCGTAAGGATATACGAATACACGCCCGGCTTCATACACTCCAAAACGGCCGTATGTGACGACAAATACGGCATAGTGGGCACGGTGAACCTGGATTTCCGTAGCCTGTACCTGCATTTCGAGTGCGGCGTATGGATGTACAAAACACCGATCTTAGCCGATATAAAGCAAGACTTTTTGGAAACCATAAAGCAGTGCACCGAAATAACCCCCGAACACCTAAAAAGCGTACCCTGGTATAAACGCTTCATTCAGGCGGTATTAAAAATATTCGGGCCAATGATGTGAAAAAAGTCAACCAATGATAAGCGGACAAAGAAAACAGGACATATCGGGCTCAAATGATATGTCCTGTTTTTAACCTCATACTCTGAGCGGCCTGTAAAGCCCGCCGCTCACACGCCCAGTGATATTCCCATATTGCGAGCCACGCGCACCATATCATGCCGCGGATCAACATACTTGGTCTTGCCAGCAACCTCGCAAAGCGCGTTTTCGGTGAGATTATCCCCATCCATCGCCACGGTCTGGCCAAATTTCCCCTGATATATGAGCTCGGCCGCGCGCACACCAAGGCGCGTTGCCAATATCCTGTCGTAAGCGCTGGGCGATCCGCCACGCTGCACGTAACCGGGCACCACCATGCGGGTCTCTATGCCCGTTTCCTCCTCTATGGTTTTTGTTAGCCAGGCCGCCGCGCTGACGTAGCCCTCTTCCTCTCGCTTTTGCTTCAAAACTTTGCGCTTCAGGCCGGCCTCGTCCTCGCGCACCGCACCCTCCGCTATGGCGATTATGGAGAAAGGCTTGCCCTTTTTCGCGCGGTTTGCCACAGCGTTTATAACAACGTCCCTGCTGTAGGGTATCTCGGGTATCACTATAACGTCGGCACCGCCCGCTATGCCCGCATACAGCGTTAGCCAGCCCACCTTATTTCCCATGATCTCGGTGACCATGACGCGGCCGTGGCTGGCGGCCGTGGTATGCAGCCTGTCCATAACGTCCGTAGCTATATCCACCGCCGTGTGAAAGCCGAAGGTAACGTCCGTCCCCCACAGATCGTTATCTATGGTCTTGGGCAGGCCTATTATGTTCAGCCCCTCCTCGCAGAGCAGGTTGGCCGTTTTGTGCGTTCCGTTTCCGCCCAGCGTACAAAGGCAATCCAGCTTCATCTTCTCATAGTTTTTCACCATGCTGTCCACCTTGTCCACGTTGTCTTCCTCTATTTTGCGCATATTTTTAAAAGGCGTGCGCACGGTGCCCAAAATGGTTCCGCCCAGCGTCAGTATGCCCGAAAAATCCTGTTTCTCCATGACATGATATTCGCCCTTTATAAGGCCGGAATACCCGCCCGCGATACCCACGATCTCCACATCCTCCATGCGCTCGTAGGTGGCGCGCGCCACACCCCTTATTGCCGCGTTCAAGCCGGGGCAGTCTCCCCCACTGGTCAGTATGCCTATCCTCTTTGCCATATCGCCTCTCCTTTGCCTTATATAGTTATGCTCTAATACTGATATCAAATTAAAAGCAATACTTTTAATTTGATGACGCCTCGCTTTGCAAGGCTCATGTTCTGCGCCAAACGGCGCAGAACTCGTCTGCCATCCCATGCGTGCTTCGCACTATAAAAAACGTTACTGTTTTTTATATGGGATTGGTATAAATAAACCGCACAAAAGCGTCAAACACTGTTTTTCCATCCGTATTGCCGCATATATAGCAGCCGTCCTCCGTGCCCGATCTGAAAAGCTCCACCCGCTGGCCAAGCTGCGCCTCCGCGATATAGTTTATCTTAACGCGCGAGATACGCTTTTCTTCCAGTATTTTTGGGGGAAACAGCTCACATATCCAGTTTAGATATTTCGTATTGTTCATGTGGCGGTTCATATCCACATCGCTATACAGCACTTCCCTTTCGGCCGCGCGCTCCATATCCGCCGGAAGCGCCAGCTTTCTCGGCTCCTCCACGATCTGCGGCAGCAGCGGATCGAAGGGATATTCGCCCACCGCATCCGTGCGGCGCAGCATGCGCTCCGCAATGTCGAAGAGCACCCACTGGCTGGAAGCTTTCCCCAGCTCGCTGCCGTCCTGCGCGCAAAACAAAAACTGCCTGCGAAATATGAACTTGGTGGGCTTACACGGCCAAGTGGACACCGTGATTTTTTCACCCAGCCCGGGGTAGCGCTCCATCTCCAAATTCATGCGCGTGAGCACCCATCCGCAGCCCAGCTTTTCCACAATGTGCTCCCTGCCCCAGCCCACGCAGGCGGCGTGATCCTCCGCTATTTCCTGCATACGAGTAAATATTGCGGAGGGCATCCATTCGCCCTTTATATCCACGTCCTGCGCGCGCAAAGTGTATTCCTGATCCAGCCTTGTAAGCATATTTTTTCTCCGCAAATATTTCTTATCCAAATTGTACCACTTTAGCGGATAAAAAAAAACACGCGCGTGTATTTTTTTTGAGCCACGCGCGCGCATGCTATCCTTCGCCTCACATACTGGCAAAAACCTCTTCACGCGTTGGTATGGAGCCCGCCGCGCCCTTCTTGGACACCGCCATAGACGAAGCCTTGGCCGCCATCTTCAGCACAGCGGCAATGTGCATATTTTCACGCACAGTCAGGCCGTATATGAAATATCCCAGAAAGGTGTCTCCGGCGGCCGTTGTGTCCACCGCCTTCACCTTGAATATGTCCTGTTTGTATATTTCGCTGCCGTCGTAATACATAGAGCCCTGCTCGCCCATCGTAAGCAGCACCTTGGCGTTGGGGTATTTTTTCGCTATGGCGGGTATTATACCGTCAAAATCCTCCGTGCCCGAGAGGCGCGCTCCCTCTATTTCGTTTATTATGAAATACTTCACCTTCTCTAGCGGCAGCGTGTCTATTATCTCGTCATAGGGCGAGGGGTTCAGAACTATGTCTATTCCCTTATCGTAGGCTCTGTCCATTATATAGGGTATGTTGTTTATCTCATTTTGCAGCACCAGTATATCGCCCTCACCGAAATTCTCCAGCACGCCGTCTATAAACTCGGTAGAAAGCATGCGGTTTGTTCCGCCGTAAACAATTATGCAGTTCTGCCCGTTTTTATCCACCTGAATGACAGTGTGGCCGCCCGGCGCGTCCTGTTTTATTATATAGTCCGTGTTTATGCCCGCTTCCTTGAGCGTATCAAGCAATATGGCTCCATCCGTACCCACGCTGCCCGCGTGGTATATATCCACGCCCGCCTTGGCCATGGCAACGCTCTGGTTCAGCCCCTTGCCGCCGCTGAAAATACTTCTGCCCTTGGCGGAGATGGTCTCCCCGGGCAACACAAAATGATCCACGTCATACACATAATCCACATTGAGCGAACCGAAATTCAATACCTTCATTTTTTTGCCGCCTCCTTATACACTCAAAAGTTTGTTCAGGAAGGCGCGTATGCGCTCCTCCTTGGGGTTCACCAGCAGCTCCTCGGGCTTGCCGCGTTCCAATATCATTCCGTCGTCCATAAACACCACGTTGGTGGCAACTTCCTTTGCAAAGCCCATCTCATGCGTGACTATCAGCATGGTCATGTGCTCCTTTGCCAGCTCCTTTATTACCTGCAGCACCTCGCCCGTAAGCTCCGGGTCAAGCGCGGAGGTCGGCTCGTCGAAGCAGAGTATATCCGGATCCATAGCAAGCGCTCGCGCTATCGCCACGCGCTGCGCCTGCCCGCCCGACAGCTCGCAGGGGTAGGCCCGCTCCTTTTCGGAAAGCCCCACCTTTTTGAGCAGCTCGCGCGCCGCGACTTCCGCCTCCGCCTGCGTTTTTTTATCCACGCCCATCGGCGCTATCGTTATGTTTTGCAGCACATTTAAATGCGGAAAGAGATTGAAGTTTTGAAAAACCATGCCAAGGTGCAGCCGCGCCGTTCTGAGCTCGTCATCCTTTATATATTCCGTAACTCCGTTTTTCTCCTCGGCAATGCTTATGCCGTCCAGCACAATGCTTCCCTTTTGCGCGCGTTCAAGGCAGTTTATGCAGCGCAGCAGCGTGGATTTTCCGCTTCCGGACGGGCCTATTATGGCCGTGACCTCACCCTTTTCAACGCTGAGGTTCACATCCTTCAAAACTGTGTTTTCGCCAAAGCTTTTATACAAATGGCTGACTTCCAGTATATTCATAAATTTCACCTATATCCTGTAATAATCTATGCTCTTTTCTATCTTTTTAAGCGCAAGAGTGACAAGACCGTTTATTGCCAGATAGAACAACGCCGCCACGAAAAGCGGGAGTACGGAAACATCTCTTGAAGATGCAGCAAAACCAATCTTTAGCAAATCCGATAATGCTATAATATACACTAGCGCAGTGTCTTTAACAAGCGTTATTACCTCGTTACCAAGTGAAGGCATTACAATTTTAAACACCTGCGGAATAACAATTTTTCGCATTGTCATACCCTTTGTGAAGCCCAATACGGAAGCTGCCTCATACTGCCCTCGGTTTATAGACTGTATGCCACCGCGGAATATTTCGCTGAAATACGCTGTGTAGTTTAATACAAAAGATAATACTGCCGATTCCAACTTACCAATATTTACACCCAATAGCCCCAGTCCAAAATATAAAAAAATCACCTGTAATATAAGCGGCGTACCGCGCATGAAAACTAAATAAACATTGTATATATACTTTATAGGCTTTATTTTTGTAAGACTGACTTGGGAGCCCATAAAACCAAGCGGTATGGCAAAAAGCAACGTAAGCGCAAACAGTGAAAGTGTAACGCCTAAACCCTGACCTACCTCGCCAAATAACCCAAAAAATTTATCCATAAAACATACCCTCTCGGTTTAACCTATCAAATAAAAACGGACAGTATTAATATATCATACTGCCCGACTTTTTGAAACACCTATTGCCGTGCTATGCAGTAACGTCCCTGCCAAACCATTTGTTGCTTATTTCCGCCGCCGTACCGTCTTGCTTCATCTGTTCAAAAGCCTTAGCCACAGCATCGTGAAAAGCCTGCTCGCCCTTGCGGAAACCTATGCCGTATTCCTCCGGTGCAAGTGTTTCTTCCAGCATTACGTATTGCCCCGCTTTTTTCGCCATGTAGTAATCTGCCACCACCAAGTCTACACCCAATGCGTCAGCCCTGCCTGCGTCTATATCCAATAGTGCGGTAACGTAATCTTTAAATGCTATAACTTCACTTATCGATGCCAATAGCTCTGTGTCCTCATTTATTACGCCCTGTGCGGAAGAACCCTCTTGCACGGCAACGCTTTTGCCCTTAAGATCCGCCAATGTTTTTATAGGAGAATCTGCCTTAACCAATATAACCTGTTTATTTTCCATGTACGGCTCGCTCATAAGCACTTTTTGCTTGCGCTCTTCCGTTATGGTATATCCGTTCCATATAAGGTCTATGTTCTTGGTTTCAAGCTCCAGTTCTTTTGTGTTCCAGTCTATGGGCATAAGCTCTACTTTCACACCCATATGCTCTGCAACGGCGCGCGCCATGTCTATATCAAAGCCCACAAGCTCGCCCTTATCGTCGCGGAATCCCATGGGAGGAAAGCTGTCATCCAGACCCATTATGAAATATCCCTTATCCTGTATCTTCTTGAAGGAATCGTCCGCCGCGTCTGCGGCTGGCGCTTCACTGGCCGGAGCTTCCGTAGCCGCGGGAGCTTCGCTAGCAGCCTCAGATGCCGCGGGTGCCTCACTCGCCGGAGCTTCGCTTGCCGCTTCCGACGCCGCCGGAGCGGAAGAAGCAGCCGGCGCGGCGGGCGCGGAACAGCCCGCCAATATACCTACGCACAGCAGTGCGGCCATTACTATAACAATTATCCTCTTCATTTCAGTTCCCCTTTGTGTATCAAAATTATTTGCGTTTAGTTAGTATTATAGTTTATCGTGCTAAAATAGTAAAGTGTTTTTGCGCTAAAGTGGTGTATGCAATATATGAAAAAAGCATAAAAAATATGGATATTTAGCAAGTTGTATATTATAAATATGCAAAGCAAGGATACGCTAGGCGGTAAGTCACTCATTTCACCCTAGATGAAAGGGGTTGGCGCTTATGGAATATTTGATTATTTTTGCGGTGATCTTAATTGTTCAATATAAGCTCCATCAAAAGGAACAGCCGCCCCATGCCGGGCGGCTGTTGACTTAATTATTTTCTAGCCGGGCTGACCGTTTCCGATCATATCTCTGCTTTTATTATATCCACGCTCTGCCAAAGTCAAGAAGCTCTAAAATGCGTCCTTGGGCTTTGTAAATTCACTTGCCGAGAGCTTGGCCTTGTCCGCGAACTCCTTCAGCAGCTTCTTTTGCTTTTCGTTCATGCGCCTCGGGATCTCCACGTTCGCACGCACATACAGATCGCCCATGCGCGTACTGTTAAGATTTTTTATACCCTTGCCCTTCAAGCGGAACACCGTGCCCGGCTGCGTGCCCTCCGGTATCTTATAGCGCACCTTGCCGTCCAGCGTGGGCACCTCAATTTCCTCGCCCAGCGCCGCCTGCACCATATTCACGGAAAGATCGAGATACAGGTCGTACCCCAAACGCTCGAACAGCTTGTCCGGCTTTACGGCTATGTATATTTGCAGATCGCCCGCCGGGCCGCCGCGCCTGCCCGCGCTGCCCTCGCCGCGCATAGTTATTACCTGTCCGTTATCTATGCCGGCAGGTATGTTCACGGCTATGTTGCGCTGCTTTGTGGCCTGACCCGCGCCCTTGCAGGCTGCACAAGGCTCGTCCGCTATGCTGCCCTCACCACCACAGGTGCTGCAGGTCTGCACGTTCACGAAGTTGCCGAATATTGATTGCTGCGCTACCCTCTCCTGCCCGCTGCCGTTGCAGGTGGGGCAGGTGTGCTTCTTACCGTCCTTCGCGCCGCTGCCGCCGCATTCGCCGCAGGCCTCCGTTCGGTTTAAAGATATCTCCTTCTTAATGCCAAAGGCCGCTTCCTCGAAGGTTATCTTCATATTCACGCGAATGTCCGGCCCCTTTTGCGGACCCGCCGGTCGGCTGCGCATGCCCCCGCCGAATATGTTTTCGAATATATCACCAAAGCCGCCGAAGCCCTCAAAGCCCTGTCCGCCGAAGCCGCCGCCAAAGCCGCCCTGACCCGCGCCGTCCGCGCTGCCAAAGGTATCGTATTGCTGGCGCTTCTGATCGTCCGAAAGCACCTGATAGGCCTCGTTTATCTCTTTGAATTTCTGCGCCGCGCCGTCATCGCCCTTGTTCATGTCCGGGTGATACTGCTTTGCCAGCTTTCTGTATGCACTTTTTATCTCGTCCGCGCTGGCGCTCTTTTCCACGCCCAGCGTTTCATATAAATCCTTTGCCAATTTTCGCCCCTCTATACCCAATCAAACAGCCAAAGCCAAAGCTGATATAAATCAGCTCCGGCTCCGTCCGTTGTCTATTTTCCTATACGCGGATATTATTTCTTATCCTCGTCCTTCTTGTCCTCGTCCACAACCTCATAGTCTGCGTCTACCACGTTGTCATCCTGCTTTGCGCCGCCTGTGGGGTCTTGACCGGGGTCAAAGCCCGGGCCGCCCGCCGCGTTCGCGTCCGCCTGCTGCTGGTATACCTTGCCAAAGGTGTCGAACGAAAGCTTTTGCAGATCGTCTGTGGCGGTTTTCACCTTATCCATATCCGTTCCCTTGAGCTCTTCCTTAACCTTTTCCATGGCCTCTTCCAGCTTCTTTTTCTCGTCCGCCGATATCTTGTCTCCGAGATCCTTTATGGCCTTTTCCGTCTGATAAACAAGAGCGTCCGCGTTGTTGCGTATCTCAACTTCCTGCTTGCGGTTCTTATCCTCCTCCGCAAACTTTTCCGCTTCCTTTACGGCCTTGTCTATATCGTCGTCCGAAAGGTTGGTGGAGGCCGTTATCGTTATGTTCTGCACATTGCCCGTGCCCATATCCTTGGCTGAAACATGCACTATGCCGTTCGCGTCTATATCGAAGGTAACCTCAACCTGCGGCACTCCGCGCGGCGCGGGAGCTATTCCCGTGAGGTTGAACCTGCCCAGCGTCTTGTTGTAGGCCGCCATCTCGCGCTCACCCTGCAGCACGTGTATTTCCACGCTGGTCTGCCCGTCCGAAGCCGTGGAGAATATCTGGCTCTTCTTGGCGGGTATGGTGGTGTTGCGGTCTATGAGCTTGGTGAAAACGCCGCCCATTGTCTCTATACCAAGAGAAAGGGGTGTAACGTCCAAAAGCAGCACGTCTTTAACCTCGCCGCCCAGCACGCCCGCCTGTATGGCCGCGCCCATGGCAACCGCCTCGTCCGGATTTATGCCCTTGAAGGGCTCTTTGCCCGCTATACGCTTCACCATATCCTGTACAGCCGGTATACGCGAGGAACCGCCCACCAGTATAACCTTGTCTATATCGCTGTTGGATATGCCCGCGTCCTTTATGGCGCTCACCATCGGGCCCTCCGTCTTGGAAACGAGGTCAGCCGTAAGCTCGTCGAACTTGGCGCGAGAGAGCGTAAGGTCAAGATGCTGCGGGCCGTTGGCATCCGCCGTTATAAAGGGCAGGTTTATGTTTGACTGCATAACGCCCGAAAGCTCTATCTTGGCCTTTTCAGCCGCTTCCTTGAGGCGCTGCATGGCAATTTTGTCCTTGGAAAGATCGACGCTGTTGCTCTTTTTGAACTCGGCTACCATCCACTCAACTATTTTATCATCGAAGTCGTCGCCACCCAGGCGGTTGTTTCCGCTGGTGGCCATAACCTCTATAACGCCGTCGCCTATCTCAAGCAGCGAAACGTCGAATGTACCGCCGCCCAGGTCGAACACCAGTATCTTCTGGTTGTTGTCCTTCTCCATGCCGTAGGCCAGCGCCGCCGCCGTAGGCTCATTCACTATACGCAGCACCTCAAGGCCGGCTATCTTGCCCGCGTCCTTGGTGGCCTGTCTCTGCGCGTCGCTGAAATACGCCGGAACGGTGATAACGGCCTGCGAAACAGTCTCGCCCAAATATGCCTCCGCGTCCGCTCGGAGCTTTTGCAGCGTCATCGCGGAGATCTCCTGAGGCGTGTATGTTTTATCGTCTATTTTTATTTTCCTATCCGTACCCATATCGCGCTTTATAGAGCTTATGGTGTGGTCGGGGTTCGTCACCGCCTGACGCTTTGCCACCTGACCTACCAGCCTCTCGCCCGTGTTGGAAAAAGCCACAACGGACGGTGTTGTCCTCGCGCCCTCCGCGTTGGGTATAACGACGGCCTCGCCGCCCTCCATAACCGCAACGCAAGAATTTGTTGTACCAAGGTCTACACCTATCACTTTACCCATATATCAAATGCCTCCTAAAAATAAAATCTTTACTATATATAATATTATTTATTCACTTTAACCATTGCGTGACGCAATATTTTGTCCTTAAGCATATAGCCGTTCTGCATAGTCTCCACAATTTGGTTGGGCTCAAAGCCCTCCTCGTCCACCTGCAGCACGGCGTTGTGGAATTCGGGGTTAAACTGGCCGTCCGTATCTATCTTTTGCACACCCAGCTCCGCCAGCACACCCTCAAGCTGCCGCATTATCATCTTCATGCCGTCCAAAAATGCCGTGTCCGCGCATTCGGCCGCAAGCGCTCGCTCGAAATTATCCAGCACGGGCAGAATCTCCGAAGCAGTATCCGCCACTCCGTTTTTATACGAGCTTGCGGAAAGCTCCGCGTTGCGCTTCTTGTAGTTTTCAAAGTCCGCACGTTCCCTTATGAGCGCGTTTTTAAACTCTTCCTTCTCATCCTCAAGCTTTATGAGCTCCGCGTTCACATCCGCCGCGTCCATTACCTTACTCGCTTCGGGCTCGTTTATTTCCTCACCCTCCGCCTCGGCTTCAACCTGGGCGTCGCTCTTCTCCTCCGCTGCCGCTTCTTCCGCCTTGTTCTTCTTTGCCGTCTCTTCCGCTTTTTCGTTCCTCTTCTCAGTTTTCTTTGCCAAGCCACTTCACCTTGCTTTCGTAATTCTTATATAATTATTCTTTGCCCTGCTCCGCCTTTCACAAAATGCCGCGCGCCCTTATTTTTCCGGCTTGCAATCAGATTCCAAAAAGCAAGAGAGTATTTCGTTTATGCTCAAACCCACGTAATTCAGTATTGCCAGCACCCGCGCGTAATCCATACGCGTTGGCCCCAGCACACCGAACGATCCTATGTTCTTTCCCCCCACCTTGTAGGTGGCGGTTATCACGCTCATATCGTTAAAATTCTCGTTGTCGTTCTCCCGGCCTATCTTGAGCGAAAATTCAAAATCCGCCGAGTTATCCAGCAGCGCGTACAGGCTGTCCTTCGTGTCCAGCAGCTCCAAAAAATGCTGCGCCTTCTCCACATTCTTATATTCGGGATACCTCAAAATATTCTGTGTACCCTCAAGTATCATCTCCCGTTTAGAGCGGTTCAGATTTATGGCCTCAAACACCTGCGCAAAAACGGCCTGCTGCTCCTGCAGCGAGTTCTGCGCTATGTCCTCGATTATCTCCGCCGCCGCCATGGGCGACTTTCCGTACACGGTCGCCGTTATCATGTTGGAAAGCTTTTCCATGTGCCCGCCGTCCAGCATCGCGGGTATTGTTATAACGGTGTCGCTCACAAGGCCGCTGTCCGTAACGATTATGAGCATGGCCTTTGTTTCGGTGATCTTAACCAGCTGTACCCGCGCTATGGCCGTTTTATCCATCTGCGGGCCCGATACCATGGCTATGCTGTTTGTCGCGTCGGATAACACCTTGGCCGCCGTATCCAAAACCTGCGAGACCTCGCTCACGCGCTTGTTGAAGTAGGTCTTTATAAACTGAGTGTCCTGCTCCGTGAGCGCGCCTATCTGTATTAGGCGGTCCACATACAGCCTGTAGGCAAGGTCGCTTGGCGTTCTTCCGGCCGAGGTGTGCGGCTTGTCAAGAAAACCCATGTCCTCAAGATCGGCCATTTCGTTCCTTATTGTGGCCGAGCTGTATGTTATATACGGCTTCTTGGAAATTGTACGCGAACCAACCGGTATACCGGTGTCTATATAATCATCTATTATAGCCTTGAGTATGCTCAGTTTTCTGTCCGACAGTTCCATCTCAAATAAGCCAGCTTCCCTTTCATATTCTCGCTTGTTAGCACTCTATATAAGCGAGTGCTAAACTATGGTTATAAGATACCACCAAGGTCAGGCAATGTCAATATATATTCATGTTTTGTTAACAGTTACAGGAAAAGACCCGCCAGCTTATTTTGCAGCGCAAAACCTTTGGCCGTGGGCACCAGCCGCCCGTCCGAAACATTGGCAAGCCCCCAGCGCACCGCGCTCGCGATGCCGTCCGCATAGTTTTTTTCGAAGTCCACGCCAAATTCGCGCTTGAAATCCGCAAACTCTATGCCGGAGCAAAGCCGCAGCTTCAGCATTATATATTCGAAAAGATGTTCCTTTTTATCTATGAAAGTCGTGCTCTCATAGCGCACGCCCGTTTTTAGCCGTTCTATGTACTTTTCAATATCCTTGGTGTTTTCAAAGCGCATACCGTTCACGAAGGAATGTGCCGCCGCGCCCAGCCCGAGGTAGTTTTGCAGGTTCCAATATTTGAGGTTGTGCGCGCATACCTTTCCGTCCCGCGCAAAGTTTGATATCTCGTAATTTAGATAGCCGCGCTCCGAAAGCAGCCTTTGCGCCAGCTCATACATCCGCGCGTCCGTGTCCTCATCCGCCCGGGCGATCTCCCCCGCCTCGTAGCTGTCGCAGAGCGGCGTGCCCGGCTCCAGCGAAAGCGCGTACGCGGAGATGTGCTCCGGCTTTTTGTACAGCAGATGGTAAAGCGTGGCCTCCCAATCCTCCATGGTTTGGCCGGGCAGCGCATACATAACGTCCGCGTTTATGTTATCAAAACCGGCTTCGCGCGCCATATCGAAGGCCGCGTCGAACTGCTCGACGCTGTGCAGCCTGCCCAACATGGAAAGCAGCCCGGGCTGCAACGCTTGCAGACCCATGCTTATGCGGTTTATTCCGCACTCGCTATATTCAGCCAGCTTGCCTTGCGTTACCACACACGGGTTTGTTTCTATCGTGATCTCCGCGCCCTCAGCCAGCGGAAAGTGCGCGCGCAGGCAGTCCATTATGTCGGCTATGCGGCCATCCTCCAGCCTGCCCGGTGTGCCGCCGCCTATGAAAACGCTGTCCGCGCCCTCGGGATACAGCTTTGCCGAAAGCTCTATCTCCTTTTTGAGCGCACAGATATACTTCGGTATGAGCTTTTCCTGCTCCACCGAGGTAAAATCGCAGTAATTGCATTTTTTCAGGCAAAACGGTATGTGTATGTATATGCCCAGCATAGGCGAAACCTCAGTTGGTCTTGAGCACACTCATGAAAGCTTCGGACGGCACTTCCACGCTGCCCACCTGCCTCATGCGCTTCTTGCCCTCCTTCTGCTTTTCCAGCAGCTTTTTCTTGCGCGATATATCGCCGCCGTAGCATTTTGCCAGAACGTCCTTGCGCATGGCCTTCACGGTCTCGCGCGCTATTATCTTGCCGCCTATCGCCGCCTGTATGGGTATCTCGAACATCTGGCGCGGTATCACTTCCTTGAGCTTTTCGGCTATCGCCCTGCCGCGCGGGTAGGCTCTGTCGCGGTGCACTATGAGCGAAAGCGCGTCACAGATATCGCCGTTCAGCAGCAGGTCCAGCTTCACAAGGTCGCTCTTTTCGTAGCCCTTCACCTCATAATCCATAGAGGCGTAGCCCCGCGTCTTGGATTTTAGCTGGTCAAAAAAGTCGTATATTATTTCGTTGAGCGGCACATCGTAGTGCAGCAGCACGCGCGTTTTTTCTATGTACTCCATATTTTTGAAGGTGCCCCGCTTGTCCTGGCACAGCTCCATAACGGCGCCCACGTATTCGTCCGGCGTCATAACGCTCACCTCGGCCACCGGCTCCTCCATGTAGTCTATGGTGGAGGGGTCGGGCAGGTTTGTGGGGTTCTCTATCTCCATCTCCTCCCCGCTCATGAGGTGCACCTTGTAGGCCACGCTGGGCGCTGTGGTGACGAGGTCGAGGTCAAACTCACGCTCCAGGCGTTCCTGAATTATCTCCATGTGCAGCAGCCCCAAAAAGCCGCAGCGGAAGCCGAAGCCGAGCGCCACCGAAACCTCTGGGTCGAATATGAGCGAAGCGTCGTTTAACTGCAGTTTATCAAGAGCGTCCCTAAGATCGTCATACTTCGCGCCGTCCGCCGGATATATTCCGCAGTACACCATGGGCGTTATTTTCTTGTAGCCGGGCAGTGCCTCTGTCGTGGGGTTTTCAGCTCCCGTTATGGTATCGCCCACGCGGGTGTCCGCCACGTTTTTTATGCTGGCCGTGATGTAGCCCACGTCGCCCGCCTTTAGCTCCTTTGCGGGAATAAGCTCGGGCGCGAAAACGCCCACCTCCACCGCGTCAAAAGCTTTGCCGGACGACATGAATTTTATCTCCATGCCCGCCTTCACGGTGCCCTCAAAAACGCGCACATAGCTTATAGCGCCCTTGTAGTTATCGTAAAACGAATCGAACACCAGCGCCTTTAGCGGAGCGTCCGGGTCGCCCTTAGGCGCGGGCAGTTTTTCCACTATGGCGTCCAGCACCTCTGTTATGCCTATGCCCTGCTTCGCGCTTATGAGCGGAGCGTTTTGCGCCTCTATGCCCAGTACGTCCTCTATCTCTGTCTTTATTTCATCCGGTCGGGCGGAGGGCAGGTCTATTTTATTTATTACGGGTATTATCTCAAGGTCGTTATCCATCGCCAGGTAAACGTTGGCCAGCGTTTGCGCCTCTATGCCCTGGCTGGCGTCCACCACCAGTATGGCGCCCTCGCAGGCGGCCAGCGAACGCGAGACCTCGTATGTAAAATCCACATGTCCTGGCGTGTCTATGAGGTTCAGCTCATATTCCTCGCCGTCCTTCTTATATATCATGCGCACCGCCTGAGATTTTATGGTGATGCCGCGCTCCCGCTCAAGGTCCATCGTGTCTAAAAGCTGATCCACTATATCTCGCTGCGAAACGGTGCCCGTGCTCTCTATCAATCTGTCAGCCAGCGTGGATTTGCCGTGATCTATATGCGCTATTATGCAAAAATTTCTAATGTTTTCTCTGTAATCCTTACCCAATTCAATACCGTGACCTTTCTTTATAAAAAGCTATTTTATCATTGTATATAAAACAACTCTATGCTTTCCCAATATATATCATTGTATATAATACGCAAATAAGCTTGAAAAAGCAACAAAATTCTATTTCGGCCACATGACGTATGGCATTTTTACTGTTTTTTGTTTATAATATATATATTCCCACACAAGAAAAGATTTCTCAATTATATATATCGTATAAGGAGATCAATATTATGGCTGATTACAAAGAGGTAAGCAAAAAGTGGCAGACCGCGCTGCAAGGCACGGAGTATGAGGCGGAAATAAACGCGATCTGCGCCGATGACGCGCTGTGTTCGGATAGCTTTTATCAGGACATGGAATTCGGCACGGCGGGTATGCGCGGCATACTGGGCCTCGGCACCAACCGCATGAACGTTTTCACGGTGAGGCGCGCCACACAGGCGCTGGCAGACCACATAAACAGCACCGGGCAGGCGCACCGCGGCGTGGCGATAGCCTATGACACGCGCCGCTGCAGCGAGCTTTTCGCGCATGAGACGGCCGGCGTGCTCATAGCCAACGACGTTAAGGTGTACCTATACAAAACGCCGCACAGCGTTCCCCAGCTTTCCTTCACCATACTTGAACTGAATTGCGTTGCGGGCGTGGTCATCACGGCCAGCCACAACCCGCCCGAGTATAACGGCTACAAGGTGTACGGCGAGGACGGCGGCCAGCTTCCCGTGCCGGATTCCGCCGAGATCACAAACAACATAGCCAAGATAGAGGATATTTTCAGCGTAAGCGGCGCGCCTTTGGTGGAGTCCCGCCTGCTGGAGTACATAGGCGAAGAGCTGGACGAGATATATTATTCCAAGGTTGAAGCGCTGGTTATAAACCACGATGCTATAAAGGAGCAGGCTGATAAATTCAACGTGGTATACACGCCGCTGTTTGGCACGGGTCTTGTGCCGGTGAGCCGCATTCTCAAAGATATCGGCATAAGCAAGCTGCACATTGTGGAGGATCAGAAGGATCCAAATCCCGACTTTCCCGGCATAAGCGCGCCCAATCCGGAAAACCGCGAATGCTTCGACATAGCCATGAAGCTGGCGAACGAGGTGGACGCGAACATGATACTGGCTACCGATCCCGACAGCGACCGCCTTGGCCTCGCCGTAAGGGATGATGCTGGCGAATTTATAATACTCACTGGCAACCAGATAGGCTGCCTGCTTATGGACTACCATCTCTCTCAGATGCAGCCGCATTTTGTGGGCGGCGAATTCGTGTGCAAATCGCTGGTAAGCACGGATATGTCCGATGTCATAGCCGATTTTTACGGTGTGGAGTCACGCAGCGTATACACCGGCTTCAAGTTTATAGCCGAGCAGATAAAGCTGTCCGAGGAGGCTGGCACAGGCGGTTTCCTCTTTGGCTACGAGGAGAGCTACGGTTACCTCTTCGGCAAATTTGTGCGCGATAAGGACGCCGTGCAGGCGGCAATGAAGGTGACCGAGGCGGCCTGCTACCACGCGGCGCAGGGCAAAACGCTGTATCAGGCGCTAATAGCGCTATACGAAAAACACGGCTGGTTTAACGAACTGGTGGTGTCCAAAACGCTGTACGGGCAGGAGGGCATCGCTAAAATAATGAACGCGGTGGAAAAGCTGCGCGCGGACGTTCCCGCCGAGATAGGCGGATTTGCCGTGAAGGCGGTACGCGATTACAAAAAGCAAACTCGCACGCTATATCCCGAAAAAACAGCGGAGCCCATACCCATGGAGAGTATGAACGTGCTGTACATAGAGCTGGATGGAGGCCGCCTCATAGTGCGGCCTTCCGGCACCGAACCCAAGCTCAAAACATACCTCTCCGTTTCAGCGGCAGACAAGGCGAAATCCGACGCGCTAATGGAGCGGCTTAAGAACGCGGCGGCAGAGCTTATAGACGGGCTGCTGGAAGGCTGAGCGGTTTCGCCAATCAGATGATATAATAACAAAAACCGTTCCGGCTCTGCGGAACGGTTCAGACTGTCGAAAAAGTCAACCAAAAGGTTGGCTTTTTTGTTAGAATAGA
>CAYXFB010000040.1:0-23167 GCA_964464145.1 uncultured Christensenella sp. | reverse complement strand
CGTTCCCACCTGAACTCCGTCGGCACCCAGAGACAGCGCATGCCGCACATCCGCCGAATCGAAAATGCCACCCGCCACAAAGACGGGGATGCGCTTTTGATACATATCCTCATAGTTTTTTTTGAGCTCGATAACCTTTTTGACGTCGTCCTCAAAAATCTTTATGGATTCGTCCAAATTATCCAGACTATGGTGTGCGTAGCCTTGATGTCCGCCGGAATACGGGCTTTCCATGATCAAAAAATCTGCGGTGGCGCCGTGTTTTTTATGCCAAAGATTCAGCAGCACCTTGGCGGCCTTGAAGGACGACAGCACGGGGGCGATCTTGACGCCCGTGCCTTTTGCGAAGGCGGGCAGCTCCACCGGCAGCCCGGCGCCCGAGATGATCGCGTCAACACCGGCGCTGATGGCCGTTTTCACATAATCCTCGTATAGCTGCGTTACTGACATTATATTTACCGCAACTACGCCGTTGCCCTGCGCGAGCTCCTTTGCCCTTTTGATTTCCACGGGCAGTGCTTTCAGGTTTGTTTCCTCCGGCTGAGCTTTAAAGCCCGGATCGCCATATCCTATCTGCGCGGATGAAACGACCCCCATGCCGCCCTCGCACGCGACCGCTCCCGCAAGTCCGGAGCAGCTTATGCCGACCCCCATGCCGCCTTGAATTACGGCCTTCTTCAAGACCAAGTTTCCAATATGTACTGCACTCATCTTTTCTCCTTATTTTAAGGCAATATGGCAACTGCCCGGCCGGGTGTTGCCATCTCACGGTATTACTGAATTTTTTAACCCCAAATTGATTATATCACGCTTGATGCCCTATATGTTGATTTATTAGTTAATAAAAAGGGATTGTCGTCTATAACTTAATCTATGCTATATAATAATATTGACATTGTCCGGCTTTCAAACTATTATAATTACTATAAAATACGGATCATGGCATATAAATCTGCTCCGGCGCTTTGGGGGCGAGGGTTTTTATGCTGTTTGGTAGTTTATTGTGAACGCCGTTTTGCGCAGCTGCGCGAAACACTATAATTTTGATTGTATTAGAGGCCGCTCATTTCCAATAAAAAGCATTATATACAATTGCTTAGTTCATTTGCTGGTTTCTGAGAATTACTGAATATTTTGTATTAGATGGCAAATCTATGCCGTTTGAGTTTCTGTTGCGAAAAAAGTTAATTTGAGGGAAAAACAGTGAAGTTTGGACTTAGCGATGATTTGGCGAAGAAAATTGTTGAGAATGTCATGCAGGTCGTTTCTTACAACATAAATGTGATGAACAACGAGGGCATCATTATTGCCAGCGGCGACAAGCAGCGTGTGGGAATGCTGCATCAGGGCGCGCTGAAGGCCATAAACAAGAACGGACTGCACGAGGTGCACCAGGCCACCATAACGGACAGGATGGGCGTGAACCTGCCCTTCAAATATCGTGACGAGGTGGTGGGCGTGATAGGCATAAGCGGCGACCCGGACGAGGTGCGCGCGCTGGTTTACGTGATAAAGGCCATCGCGGAGCTTATGATAGACCAGCAGTATATTATAAACTCCGATCTGCGCAAGAAGTTCGATTTCGAAAACTTTCTGCGCGAATGGTGCGACACGCCGCGCGACGGCTACAGCGAGGATTTTCGCGCGCGGGCGGAGGAATTTGGCGTGGATCTTGAATGGAAGCGGGTGTGCGTGGCGATAGAGGCGGAGCGCTCTCAAAGCTCGCTCAAGGATTCCGTTTCGGCCTGTTTGGGGCAAAATGAATATCTGCTGCGCTACCGCGAAAAGCTGCTGCTTATACTGAACGATGTGAAGGCCAAGGGCGAGGTGGAAAACCTTGAAAAGCGGCTGCGGCAGATGTATGACGGCCTGCCGGACATACAGGGCGTGGGTGTGGGCGTGCGCACATCCGACGTTTTTCGCTCCTGCCACACCGCGCACAAGGGGCTTTTGTATGCCCGCAGGATGGGCGATATGGAGCGGGGCAGAATAGCCTATTTCGACGAATATTGGTGCCAGGACGTTATTTCGCAGTACGACAGGAAAAATGTGTTCGAAAATGTTATAACCAATCTGGAAAAGCAGGATCAGACTGGCGAGCTATTGAACACCTTCCTGTCTTATTTTGATTGCGACGGAAATATTTACGATATAACGGAAAAGCTGCACATCCACCGAAACACGCTGAATTACCGGCTGCAAAAGATAGAGGAGCTTACCAAGCGCAGTTTTCGCAAGTTTGGCGACAAATTCTTCCTGTATAACGCCTATGTGATATACAGGCTGAGATAGGCTCTGCTATCGTGTTTTTTCGTGCGTATGTGCAAATGCACAAAAAACTCTGTGTGTGTGAATGATGTTTTTGCACGAATGCTGTGATATCATCTAGTAAAGAAACCGAAAAGCAAGTGTTCGTTTCAATGTTTTTGTAGGCCGTGCTGCATTTTGCGCGGCGGAAGTAGCGGAAATCAAAACTAAAAACTGTCTGTGTGGGAATGCGGCGCATTTCCTTAGTTGAAGCGTGATTTTTTCCGATCTGTATTTTTGCGCGCTTCAAAACGGACAAAAGTGGGAGGTATTACACTGTGGATTTGAAAAACAAGGTTGCGATAGTTACGGGCGCGGGCCGGGGGATAGGCTACGCCATTGCGGAAAAGCTGGCGCTGTGCGGGGCGAGCGTGGCGCTGGCCGATATTTCGGAGCAGAACGCCCGTGAGGCTGTGGAAAAAATAAACGCCGCGGGCGCTCAGGCGGCCGCCTTTGTGGGCGATACGGCCGACCCCGGCGTGGTGGAGCTGCTTTTCGCCGACGTTTTGGAGCGCTTTGGGCAGATAGACATACTGGTGAACAACGCGGGCATAAACAGGGACGCGATGCTGCACAAGATGGATCATACGCAGTGGGACGACGTTATTCGCGTGAACCTTTCGGGTTATTTTTACTGCACGCAGCAGGCGGCCAAGCTGATGCGCGAGGCGGGCTACGGCAGGATAGTGAACATAGCCTCCGCCAGCATTGAGGGCAACATAGGCCAGGCGAACTACGCGGCGGCCAAGGCGGGCGTTGTGGGATTGACCAAGACGGCAGCCAAGGAGCTTGCGAGAAAGGGCGTTACGGCCAACGCAATCTGCCCCGGCTTCATTGAAACGGAGATGACAAAGAGCATACCCGAGAAGGCCTGGGACATGATGGTGGGCAAGATACCGATGGGTTACGTGGGCAAGCCGGTCGAGGTGGCCAACCTCGTGGCATTTTTGGCGAGTGACGAGGCGGCCTATATAACGGGCGAAGTGATATACGTGGGCGGCGGATTTAAATTGTAGGAATATGGGCGGCGCAAGGTTTAGCCGCGCCGGCCGAAAATATTTGTTTATCAGGAGGATTGAAATGCTGTCCGGAAACCAGCTTTGGGATAGTGAAATAACGCAGAAGATGGTGCGCTGCAACTATAAGGGGCGAAAGGTATTCACCTACGCCTACGCGCCGCAAAACATATACGCCGATCTTTTCGGCACGGCGGACAGGCTGCCAGATAAAACGGCAATCGTGGACGAGGGCGGAAGGAAATATACCTACAGCGATTTTTTGGAGCGGGTGAAGCGCTTTTCGCAGTTTTTGCACTATGACATGGGCATTAAAAAGGGCGATCACGTGGCGCTAATACTTCGCAACACCATAGAGTTTTGCGTGGCGCTGTACGCGCTGGCCAAGCTGGGCGCGGTGGCCATTCCCGTGAGCACAAAGTTTAAACCGGCGGAGTGGAAAAAGCTGCTTTGCGAGCTGCCCGTGAAGCTGGTTTTAACGGAGAAGCAATACGAAAAGGGCGCGAACACGCTGCGCCGCGAGGAGGGCCCGGCCGTGCTGGCATACGATGGTAAGAGCGGCTTTCCCCCGCTGTACGAGGGGCGCGAATATGAGGCCGACCCATACGCCAACGGCGCGTGGGAGGACGATTTTATAATAATGCACACCTCGGGCACGACGGGCAAGAGCAAGGGCGTGGTGCTCACCAATTTCAACATCGCGAACGCCATAGTGAGCTACGAAAAGGTGCTGGGCATAACGGAGGACGACGTTACGCTGATAGCCACGCCCATATATCACGTTACCGGGCTTATTGCGCTGCTCATGCTTTTTGTGCATTGCGGCGCGCAGGTGCATCTGCATACCGCCTTCAAGGCGGAGCGGGCGCTTGAGTGCGTGCGGGAAGAGGGTGTGACGCTTTTGCACGCTTCGCCCACCGTTTTCATAATGCTGCTGGAGCAGCGGGATAAATTTCCCGCGCTGCCCACGCTGCGCATATTTGCCTGCGGCAGCGCGAATATGCCGCCCAAGGCTATAAAGGAGCTGCACGAATGGCTGCCGGACATGCAGTTTCGCACGGTGTACGGGCTTACGGAGAGCAGCTCCGCCGGAACGGCCTTCCCGGTTGACGCGGCGCGGAGCGAAAAAATAGGCTCCTCCGGGCTGCCCGTGCCGGGTATGGACGTGAAGCTTTTAACGGAGGAGGGCAGCGAGGCGGCGGATGGCGAGGCGGGCGAGCTGTGCCTCTTCGGCAGCTTTATGCTGGACAGGTATTACGAGCTGGAGACGGAGGCTTTGAGCCGCGAGGGCTGGTTTAAAACGGGCGATATAGCGCGCATAGACGCGGACGGCTACGTTTACATAATAGACCGCAAGAAGGACATGATAAACCGCGGCGGTGAGAAGATCTGGTGCAACGAGGTGGAAAACGCCATAACATTGCTCCCGCAGGTGGCGGAGGCGGCTGTGATAGGCGTGCCGGACGCGCGCTACGGCGAGGCGGTGATGGCGGTGGTGCGGCTGCGGCCGGATGGGCAGCTTTGTTTGGACGGGCTCAAGGAGCACCTGAAGCCTATGCTGGCCAAGTTTAAGATACCCGAATATCTGGAATTCGCGGAGGAGATACCCCGCACGCCGGGAAACAAGGTGGACAAGAAGAAGCTGCGCGAGCGTTTCAAAAAAAACGCGCGGTGAGGCATATATATAGGAAGAAAAGGGGAGGACGGGCAAATGTGCGAATATAAGGTGACCGCGCTGCGCATTGGTACGCTGTATGCGGACAAATCTCCGCTCACGATGGGCAGGGGTTTCGGCGAACGATATGCCACACCCATATGGGCGACCGCCATAGAGGGCGGCGGACTGCGCGCGCTGGTGGATACGGGCATACACGACGTGGAGTGGGTGCGAAAATGCGTGGGCAGCGAATACGAGGTCACGCAGGAGGCGGACGAGACGATGGAGGGCGCGCTGGCCGGCATTGGCTGGAAGCCGGAGGATGTGGACATAGTAATAAACACGCACCTTCATTATGACCACGCGGGCTGCAACTACATGTTCAAAAACGCCAGGTTTTACGTGCAGCGCGCGGAGTGGGAATATTCCTTCAACGCTATCGAAAACCAGAGGGTGTACTACGCGCACTTTCTTTACAACTGGGAGGCGGTGCCATACACGGCCTGGGAGTTTTTGGACGGGGAGACGCATATAGCGCCGGGCATAGTTTGTTTGCCCGCACCCGGCCACACGGCGGGCAGCCAGGCGGTGCTGGTGAACACGGCGCAGGGCGTGGTGGCGATGGGCGGCGACGCGGTGAACCTGCCCGAGAACATAAACGAAAATATACTGCCCAACATAGTGTGGAACCTTGAGGCGGCCTACGCTTCGCTGGCAGCCGTGAGAAGCCGCGCAAACCGCCTGATGGGCGGGCATGACGGCGAGATAGCCAAGTATCAATCCGAAAATTTCCCGGAAATAATCTGAATGAGGTGGCAAAAATGAATAAATATACCGTTACGCCCATAAAGATGGGCGAGCTGCTGGTGGACAAGGGCAGCCTCACCAGAAACAGCGGCGGAGGAACGGCGCTGCGCATACCCGTTTGGGCGGCGGCGGTGGAGGGCGCGGGCCATCGCATACTGGTGGACACGGGCGTGCATGACGCGGCCTGGGTGAGCGCCAATGTGTGCGAATGCAGCCAGGCGCAGAGCGAAACAATGGCGGGCGCGCTTTCCGCTCTTGGATGGCGGGCGGAGGATGTGGATATCGTTATAAATACACACCTACATTACGACCATTGCGGCAACAACCGCCTCTTCAAAAACGCAGATTTTTACGTGCAAAGTGCGGAGTGGCTTGGGGCTATGAACCCGCTGCCGCACCAGCGCAGCATATATTTGAACGAGCTGTTCGATAAAAACGCGGTGGATACTACGCGCGTGCATCTTTTGCGGGGCGAGGTGAAGCTGCTGGACGGGATCGTGCTCATTGCAACGCCCGGGCATTCGGCCGGCCATCAGTCCGTCATAGTGAACACGGAGCGCGGGGTAGTCTGCGTGGCGGGCGACGCGCTCAATCTGCTTGAAAACCTGACCGCCTACCTGCTGCCCAACATACTTACGGACAGCGTGCAGGCATATAAGGCGCTGGATGATATTTGGCAGAAGGCGGAGTTCGTCATACCCGGGCACGACCCGGCCGTGGGCGCGATGAAGCCGGACGGCGCGCTTACAATGCACGATAGGCGCGAGCTTTTTGGATGAGCAAATATTTTTGGGCATTGCCCATTTAAGCTATGCCGTGGTTTTTCGGCCGCGGCGAAATAAAAAGGAGGATGGAAAATGAAGAGAAAAGTTTGGCTGGTGGTAAGCCTGCTGCTGATCGTGGCATTGCTGGCGGCGTGCTCCGCTCCGGCGGCTCCGGCGGCGGAAGCGCCCAGCGCGGCGGCTCCCGCTGAGGCGGCGCCCGCTCCGGCGCAGAGCGAGGGAAGCGGCGCGGAGCAGACGAGCGAAGCACCGGCCGCGGACGACACGACCAAGGCGGACGCACCCGCGCAGGAGGTGCAGGCTGCGGGCGCGGGCGAGATCGTTATGGGTCTGGCGAACGGTTACATGGGCAACACATGGCGCGCCCAGTACGTTGAGGAGTTCGAAAAGAAGTGCCAGGAGCTCAAGGACAACGGCATCATAAAGGATTTTGTGGTGGCCAGCACAAATACGGACGTTACGGAGCAGATGAACCAGATAAACAACATGATTAGCTCCGGCGTGAACTGCATCCAGCTCAACCCCATCTCGCCCGCATCGGTGGCGCCCATACAGGCGGCCTGCGACGCGGCAGGCGTGCTGCTGGTTGTGAACACGGATCCGGCGGCTATAGACGAAAACCTTATTGAGGTGCTGGTTGACAACAAACAGTATTTCGAGATCATGACAAAATGGTTTGTGGACGCTATTGGCGGCAAGGGCGACATAGTGCACATCACGGGCACGCCCGGTATGCCTGCCGATATAGTTCGCCAGCAGGTGGTTTCCGACATACTGGCTGATTATCCGGACATAAAGGTGCTGGCGACGGCGCCCGGAAGCTGGTCTCAGACGGAGTCTCAGGCGGCGATGTCTACCTTCCTTTCCACTTACGACAAGATAGACGGCGTGCTCACGCAGGACATCATGGCCGAGGGTATACTTCGCGCTTATGAAACGGCGGGCAAAACGCCTCCCACCATGCTGGGCGACTACACGATGAGCTTCATAAGGAAATGGGTGGATATGCCCGACCTCAACGCTATGACCACCACATTCCAGCCGCACGGCTCTGCCGAGGGCGTGCAGTATGCGGTGCGCATAATGAACGGCAAAAAATTGAAGGATGGCATACTGGGCCCCAATCCGCTGGATGAGACCATGATGAACGCCATAAACCTTCCTCCGGCCTACGGCGTTACATACAACGACGAGCCGGCCGACGCTCCCTGGAAGCAGGGCTATGACATGACGGAATTCATATCCGTTGCCACGGCCAATAAGGTTGCCGAGGACGTTCCCGATACGGGCGCGCTTGGTAAAACATTTGCCGACGCCGATTGGGACAACATGTTTCAATAATACGATTTAACTGCCGGCGCAGCGCTGCCGCGGGGGAGACCTCGCGGCGGGGCGCGCCAAAAATCACATTTAAAACGGAATTTTAATTTTTTACATACAAATAAACTGTGCCGGGGTGATTTGATTTGGAATTGATTTGCAAAAATATTAAGAAGAGGTTTGGCAGCATCGTTGCGCTGAGCAACGCGGAGCTTACCGCGAGATCGGGTGAGATACGCGCGCTGGTGGGCGGCAACGGCTCCGGCAAGAGCACGCTTGCCAAAATTTTGGGCGGCAGCGTGGCTCCCGACAGCGGCGAGGTGATGCTTTCGGGCGCGGCCTATGCGGCGCAATCGCCCACCTTCGCCAAGAGCAAGGGCGTGGTGATAACCTCGCAGGAGCTGAGTCTGCTTGACAACCTCAACATAATGGAAAATATCTGCCTTTGCAACATGGATGTGAAGCGGGGCTTTTTGGATTACGAAGAAATGGAGCGGCGCACGCGTGAGGCGCTGAAGCTCATAAATAAAGAGCATCTTCTTAACATGGAGATAGGCCTTTTGCCCGCGAACGAGCAATACCTTATGGAGTTTGCCAAGGCGCTTGTGCAGCAGCCCAAGGTGCTCATTGTGGACGAAATAACCTCCGCGCTCTACAAGGCGGACGTGGAGCTGGTGAAGGCCATACTGAACAAGCTGCGCGACGAGGGCGTGATAATACTGTTCATATCGCACCGATTGAACGAGGTGTTCGACATTTGCGACGCGGTGACGGTGCTTAGGAACGGCGACACGGTGGGAACCTTCAACAGCAGTGAGCTCAGTGAAATGCAGCTCATATCCTATATGTCTGGCAGAGAGGTGTCGGAGGAGCACGCGGTGAACCGTTCCGTGATGGACAGGAGCGGGCGCAGGGTGGCGCTGAAGGCGGATATACACCTTGAGACCTTCAAAAAGAACGTGGCGCTTGAGGTGCTGGAGGGCGAATTTGTGGGCGTGGCCGGCCTTGACGGGCAGGGGCAGGCGGAGATGCTGCGCTCGCTCTTTGCCATGCATAAGCCCATAGACCTCGAGTTTTACGGGGAGAAGCTGCACATAGCTTCGCCCGGCAGCGCCGTGAAAAACGGCTTTGCCTTCCTCTCCGGCAACCGCGAAACGGAGGGCACGTTCAAAGAGCGTTCCATTGCGGAAAACTTTGACGCGGTGAACAAGCTGGTGCTAAAAAAGAAAAACAAAGAGGATGTGGATGCGACTCTGAGAGGTAACGGAGTGAAATACGGTTCGTCCGGCGACCTCATAACCTCGCTTTCGGGCGGCAATCAGCAAAAGGTGGTGATCGCCCGGTGGACCTGCACGGGCGCCAAGCTGCTTTTGGCGGACGACCCCACCAAGGGCATAGACATACAGGCGCGTCGCGACGTGCACGAGACATTTTTGCGCATGATAGAGGAGGGCGCCTGCGTGATAATGATCTCAAGCGACGATGAGGAGCTGGTGGAGACCTCGCGGATGATGCCGCTCTCGCGCGTGATAGTGATGTATGAGGGCGATATTGCCACCACGCTTACGGGTGAGGATATAAATTTGGAAGCAATCGCGGCGAGCAGCTCCGGCCGCAGCGGTGCGGAGGTGAAGTGACATGAAACAAAAACTTACTAAGCTCGTACAGTGGCCCGCCTTTCCGGCGCTGGCGCTGCTGGTATTCTTCCTGATACTCAACCAGTTTTTGTCTCCCGGGTATCTGGGCGGCAACTTTATACCCAGCTTTTTGGGAGCGAACGCGCCCATAATAATTGTGGCGCTGGGAACCTCCATAGTGCTCATTGGCGGGGGCATGGATATTTCTATGGGCGGGCTCATGTGCCTTGTGAACGTTACATACGTGCTCATGGCGGGCGCGGGCATGCCGCTTTTCGCCTGCATGACTGCCTGCATAGTGGTGGGGCTGGCGGGCGGACTGTTCAACGGACTGTGCGTGGCCATATTCCGCGTAACGCCGCTATTAACCACCTTCGCCACCTCCTTCATATTCGGCGGTATAGCGCTGTGGCTCATGGACGCGCCGCGCGGCAGGATACAGGTGGGGGTGGTCAAATGGTATTTTTCATGGCTGGGCGGTTACGGCGCGCCGCTGCTCTTCATAGGCGTGGCCATTGTGCTGTGGCTCATTATACGGCGAATGCGCATGGGCGTGTGGATATACGCGGTGGGTCAGAACGAAATGAAGGCCTACGCTTCGGGCGTGCCCGTTAGGAAGGTGAAGCTTTTCATGTATGCCTTCAGCGGCATAATAACCGGCCTGGGCGGCATGGTGCTCACATCCTACATAGGCTCGGGCGACCCGCTGATCGCCATTTCATACACCATGACCATAATAGCGGCCTGCGTTATTGGCGGCATACTGCTTTCGGGCGGCGTGGGCGACGCGGTGGGCGCCATATTCGGCGCGGTGTTTTTGGGGCTGGTGATAACCACGGTGCTGTCCTCCGTGCGCGATTCTTTTTTCCACAATTTTGTGCAGGGAATAATAATGGTGCTGGGCGTTATAGGCTCTATATTACTGAGTCAGGCGATCAACAGAGCGAAATATAAAAAGCTGGGAAGCAGGTGAGGGGCATGAGTGAAATGGAATTGACAGGTACGGCAAAGCGCGGGAGCATACTTTCCAATAAGGGAATAAAAGAGCTGCTGCTGCCCATAGTGATAATAGTTGCGCTCACTGTGGCGGGCAACGTGCTCAGCCCCGGCTTTGCGGACATAAACAACGTTATGAACATACTGACCCGCTCCTGCATACTGGCCGTGGCCTGCATAGGGCAGACCTACGTCATGATATCGGGCAACGCGGGCATAGATATGTCGGTGGGGGCGTGCATGAGCTTTGCGGCGCTTTTGACCTCCACATTCTCGGGCGGCACGAACGAGGGGCTTATAGCCACCATATTCATATACGCCGCGCTGGGCGGGCTGTTCGGCTTCGTTACGGGCACCTGCATACAGTTTTTCCGCATACCCTCGCTGGTAATGACGCTGGCGATGTCCTTCGTCATAAACGGTTTGGCGCTGGGTATGACGCGCGGCCAGCCGCAGATGACCATACCGCCCGCGCTTTTGACGCTGGGAACGCCCGTTGTGGGCGTGGTGCGCGGCATGATATTCCTCACGGCCATTATATTTGTGGTGATGATGCTTGTGCTGCGGCGAACCAACTACGGTAAGGCGCTTTTCATAGTGGGCTCAAACAGGAACGCGGCCAAGCTGATAGGCCTAAAGGTGAACGTGATCGTGGTCGCTACCTACATGATATCCTCCATAATGGCCATGATGGCCGGCCTTATGATGCTGGGCTATGTGGGCAGCGCGCAGCTTCAAATGGGCGATGAATATACGCTGCTTTCGGTGGCGGCCGTGGTTATTGGCGGCACCAAGCTGGCGGGCGGCAAGGGAGGCCTAATTGGCGGGCTGCTGGGCGCTGTGGTGCTCATAATGCTGACCAGCATACTGGTGGTGCTAGGGCTTCCGGCGGGCGTGCGCCAGCTCATACAGGGCGGTCTGCTGCTGGCAATAGTGCTCATAAACAGCCGCGAAGCCAAGCTTAGGAATTGATGCTGCCTACTACCGGCGGCACTGAAACGGGCGGTTGCTTCCGGCGGCGCTGAAACGGCCGATCTTTTTCTACCGGCGGCGCTGAAACGGCCTACCTCTTTCTTCCGGCGGAGCTGAAACGAGTATGAAATAGCTTTCCCCCCGCCTTGGCGGGGGAAAGCGTAAATCTATGAATAATCAAACACAATGTATAAAGGAGAAACACAAATGAAGGATATAGTTTTGATCGACGGTGCGCGCACCGCTATAGGTGCTTTCGACGGCTCGCTCAAGGATTTTGCCGTTACAGATCTGGGCGCTTTGGTGATAGAGGAGGCGCTCAAACGCTCGGGCGTGGCGAAGGAGGCCGTGGACGAGGTGATAATGGGCAACGTGGGGCAGATAGCGGAGGACGCCTTCATGGCGCGCCGCTGTGCGCTCAAAGCCGGACTTCCCGTTACCAGCACGGCCTACACGGTGAACCGCCTGTGCTCATCCGGTTTGCAGGCGGTGGTGAACGCCGTGCAGAGCATAGACACGGAGGACGCGGAAATAGTTGTGGCGGGCGGCGGCGAGAGCATGAACAACCTGCCCTATTACGTGCGTAAGGCGCGCTTTGGCCTGCGCATGGGCGACAGCGTGCTGGAGGACGGCCTTGTTACCGCGCTCACAGACCCTTTTTCGGGAAAACACATGGGAACCACGGCCGAAAATATAGCCAATCAATATAAAATATCCCGCGAGGATCAGGATCGCTTTGCCTGCGAGAGCCAGATGAAGGCGGCCAAGGCGCGCGAGGACGGGCTTTTTGCGGAGGAGATACTGCCCATCACGGTGAAGCGCAAGAAGGAGGAGTTCGTTTTCGATACGGACGAGCATATACGCGCGAACACCACTATGGAGCGGCTTTCTAAGCTGCGCCCGGCCTTCGTGGAAAACGGCAGCGTTACGGCGGGCAACGCTTCGGGCATAAATGACGGCGCGGCCGCCGTGGTGATGATGACGGCGGAGCGGGCGCGCGAGCTGGGGCTCACTCCCAAGCTGCGCGTGGTGGCATACGCCGCCGCGGGCGTGGAGCCGGGCGTTATGGGCACAGGCCCTATACCCGCAGTGAAGAAGGTGCTGGAGCGCGCGGGACTTACCAAGGAGGACATAGGCCTCTTTGAGCTGAACGAGGCCTTCGCGGCGCAGGCGCTTTGCTGCATACGCGAGCTGGGATTGGACGAAAGCAGGGTAAACCCGCACGGCGGCGCTATTGCTATGGGGCATCCCATTGGCGGCACGGGCGCCATACTCACCGTGAAAATGATGTATCACATGCAGCGCGACGATATAAAATACGGTTTGGAAACGCTGTGCATAGGCGGCGGACAGGGTCTGGCGGTCATATACGAAAAAATTTGATGACGAGGGATAAAGCTTATGAAATATAGTGTATTGGTGGTAGGCGCGGGGCTTATGGGCGCGGGGATCGCCCAGGCCTGCGCGGAGGCGGGAGCGCGCGTGTATCTTACGGACGCGAGCGTGGAGATAGCGCAAAGCGGACTGGCGAACATAAAGCATTTCGTGCGGCGCAAGGTGGACAAGGGCAAGATAGAGCAGGCGCAGTATGAGGGCATAATAGCGAACATAAGCGTGGCGGAGAGCTATGCCGAGGCGGCGGAGGCGGATATCGCCATAGAGGTGGTCTCCGAAAATCTGGCGCTCAAAAAGAGCATATTCGCGGCGCTGGACGCGGCGCTTGGCGAAAAGGCCATAATTGCCACGAACACCTCCACATTTTGCATAACCGAGCTGGCGGCGGCCACAAAACGGCCTGACAGGGTGGTGGGTACGCACTTTTTTATACCCGCGCCCATAATGAAGCTGGTGGAGGTGATCCCCGGGCTGTTGACGAGCGAGGAGACCTTGGGGCGGGCGATGGATTTTGTTTCCGCCATAAACAAGACGGCGGTCAAGGCGCCGGATACCTCCGCGTTTTTGGTGAACAGGCTGCTTGTGCCCATGTGGAACGAGGCCGCCTTTTTGGTGATGGAGGGCAACGCGCCCGCCGATGTGGACGCGGCCATGAAGCTAGGCGCGAACCACCCAATGGGACCCTGCGAGCTGGCGGATTTTGCCGGGCTGGACACGGTGCTGAACGTTATGACGGAGATGCATGCCGCCTTCGGCGAGCCTAAATACCGTCCCTGTCCGCTGCTCAAAAAGATGGTGGCGGCGGGAATGTACGGCAGAAAATCTGGCCGTGGTTTTTACGATTATTCGAAATAGGAGGGAAAGATGCGCAAACCGGAATTTTTGAACGCCGAACAGGCGGTTTCCATGATAAAGGACGGCAGTACGGTGGCCACCATCGGCATGACGCTCATTTCGGCCTCCGAAACCATACTCAAGCGGATAGAGAAGAGTTTTCTTGAAACGGGCAGCCCGAGCGGGCTTACGCTGGTGCACTCCTGCGGGCAGAGCGACAGGGACAGGGGCATACAGCATTTCGCGCACGAGGGGCTTCTACGCCGCATAATTGGCGGGCACTGGGGCTTGCAGCCGCGCGTGATGGATATGATATCCACAAACAAAATATTGGCCTACAACTTCCCGCAAGGCCAGTTCGCGCAGCTTTTCCGCAGCATGGCGGGCGGCGAGCCGGGCAAGATATCCAAGGTGGGGCTGGGGACATATATTGACCCGCGCGTTGAGGGCGGCAAGATGAACGATATCACCAAGCCGGAGCCAGACCTCGTGGAGGTGGTGGAGATAGGCGGCGAGGAATATATGCGCTACAAGCCCATTCCGCTTGACTACGTTATAATTCGCGGCACGCGCGTTGACGAACTGGGCAACCTCACGACGGACGAGGAATGCATGTGCCTGGAGGTTTTCCCCGCCGTGCTGGCCTGCAAAAAGTTTGGCGGCAAGGTGATAGCGCAGGCGAAATATAAGGTTAAGGCGGGCACACTGCACCCCAAACAGGTGACCGTGCCCGGCGTATTCATAGACGCGGTGGTGATGTGCGACGAGCCGGAGGTAGACCACCGCATGACGCACAGCTTTTACGAAAATCCGGCCTATTGCGGCAATCTGCGCGAGCCGGACGCCGCGCCTCCGCCCGTTGCGCTGGACGTGCGCAAGGTGGTCGGCCGCCGCGCCTGCATGGAGATCCGCAAGAGCAACGTGCTGAACGTGGGCACGGGCATTCCGAACGACACGGTGGGCAGCGTGATATCCGAGGAGGGAATTGGCGGCGAGGTCACCCTGACCGTGGAATCCGGCATATACGGCGGGCTGCCGCTGGGCGGTGTGGATTTCGGCATTGCCAAAAACACCTACGCGCTGGTGCGGCACGACGACCAGTTCGATTATTACAACGGCGCGGGCGTGGACGTTACCTTCATGGGCGCGGGCGAGATGGACGAGCAGGGCAACGTGAACGCCACCAAGCTGGGGCCCAAACCCACGGGCGCGGGCGGTTTTATAGACATCACCTCCAACGCCAAGCACGTTATATTTTGCTCCACATTCACGGGCAAGGGGCTCAGATGCGGCTTCGATAACGGCGAGCTTGCCATAGAGCAGGAGGGCTCCATAATCAAGCTGGTGAAAAGCGTGCAGCAGATATCCTACAACGGCAGGATAGCGCGGGAGAAGGGGCAGAGGATGCACTTTGTGACCGAGCGTGCCGTGTTTGAGCTGCGGCCGGAGGGGCCGGTGCTCATAGAGATAGCGCCCGGCGTTGATCTGGAGCGGGATATATTGGCGCAGATGGAGTTTACGCCCATCATCGCGCCCGATCTGCGCGAGATGGACGCGCGGCTTTTCCGCGAGGGTGCATTCGGGCTAAGGGACATGATATAAGCAGCCGTTTGCGCTGCGGCGCGGCGGGTTTTGAAAGGATAAGCGAATGAAAAATGCCAAGATACATCATGTGGGCATAGTTTTTAACGAGATGGAGCGCGCGGACGCGCTTATAGAGCTGTTGGGGCTGGAGGAGGAATACAGAGGCTATGTGGACGCGTACCAGGCCTGGTGCATCTTCATAAAGCCCAACGGCGGCAGCAAGCTGGAATTTATAATACCCGACGGGGGCAAGCTGGTGGATTTCAACGGCGGCAAGGGCGGCATACATCACATCGCCTACGAGGTGGGCGATGTGGAGCAGGTGCGCCGCGATATGGCGGAGCGCGGCATAACGCTGCTGGAGCAGGCCGCTGTGCCCGGTGCGGGCGATATAATGGTGAACTTCATGCGCCCGCGGGACGGAAGCGGCGTGCTGGTGGAGTTTGTGGAGAATCTTTGATATGCTAGAAGTGCTTGATCTAACTAAAAGATACGGCGATAAGAACGCGGTGGACGGCCTCAGCTTCACGCTGGAGCGGGGCTGTGCCGCCGGTTTTCTGGGCCCTAACGGCGCGGGAAAATCCACCACTATGAACATAATAACCGGCTACCTCACGCCCACGGACGGGTCTGTTTCGCTGTGCGGAGAGTATGTTTCCGAAAATCCCCGAGCCTACAAAAAGATGATAGGCTACCTGCCCGAGGCGCCGCCGCTTTACATGGATATGACGCTGGGCGAATATCTTCGCTTTGTGGCGGAGCTGAAAGGTGTGGCGGACGCCGAGGGCGAGATAGAGCGCGCGCTCAGGCAGACGCACACGACTGATGTGCGCGGACGGTTGCTGAAAAATCTTTCCAAGGGGTACAGGCAGCGCGCCGGTTTCGCGCAGGCGCTGATTGGCCGCCCGCCGCTGCTGGTGTTGGACGAGCCGACGATTGGGCTGGACCCCGGCCAGATAGTGGAGATACGCGCGCTGCTGAACGAACTGAAAAGGGAGCACACCATACTCTTGAGCTCGCACATACTTTCCGAGGTGACCGAGGTGTGCGACAAGGTGATACTCATAAACGAGGGCAGGATGATGGCCTTCGGCACGCCCGAGGAGCTTACGCGCACCGAGGGGAGCACCGTGCGGCTGAGGGTCGCAGGGGGCGGGGAGGCGCTTCGCGTGGAAATTTTGCGAATTGGCGCGGTAACCGCTTGCGAGGTGGCGCGTGGAACCGATGCGGAGGAGCTTTTGATAAGCTGCTCTGGCGAAGCGCGCGCGGAGATACTGCGCGCCGCGGTGAACGGGGGGTACGAGGTATATGAGCTGGCCGAGGCGCGTCCCTCGCTGGAGGATGTTTTTATGCGGCTCACCAGCGCGGGGGTGTCGCCATGAAGAGCATATTTAAAAAGGAAATGGCCTCGTATTTCAACTCTATGGTGGGTTATGTTTTTTTAGCGATATTTTTGGCCATAACCGGCTATTATTTTACGGTGAACAATCTGCTGGCGCAATCCGCCGACGTTAAAGAATATTTCAACACGATGATATTCACGCTTATGTTTCTGCTGCCCATACTCACCATGCGGCTTTTTGCCGAGGAACGAAAATCTAAAACGGATCAGCTGCTGCTCACCTCGCCCGTTTCGGTGAGTGAGATAGTTTTTGGCAAGTATTTCGCGGCAATGGCCGTGTTTTTGGCCGGACTGGCCGTCACGCTGCTCTATGTGCTCTCAATAGGTTTACTGGGTGAATTTGAGCTATATACTGTGATAGGCTGCTACATAGGCATGATATTCGCGGCGGCAAGCTTCATTGCTATGGGCATGTTCATATCCTCCGTGACCGAAAACCAGATAATAGCGGCCGTGCTTACCTACGCGCTGCTGCTGGGTTTTTACGCGGTGAGCCTGCTGGCGGGCTACGTGACCAGCCCCGCGCTGGTGGCGCTGCTGGATTGGGTGGCGGTGTTTCGCCGTTTCGGTGAGTTTTCTATGGGCATATTCAACCCCGCCGCGCTGCTTTATTACCTGTCGCTGGCAGGGCTGTTCGTTTTTTTCACCGTTTTCGGCCTGAGCCGGAAGAAATCTTGAAGGGGCAACTCTATGAAGAAGAATAAAATGCGCGCCGCCGCCTTTGTGGCGCTGGTGTGCGTGGCCGTGGTGGCCTTGAATATATTGGCGAGCGCGCTGGTGGACAAATATTCGCTGAAGCTTGACATGACTGCAAGCGGGCTGTACCAGATAAGCGAGCAATCGCTTGATATACTGCGAAATGTGGACAGACCGGTGGAAATATATAGCGTAAGCTCCGGGCGGGGCGGCGTGAAGGAGTTTTCCGAGCTGCTGGCGCGCTATGACAGCGCGAGCGATTTTATTACCGTTACCTATATAGACCCCTATACCGATCCGGATTTTGTGGAAAAATTGACCGCGCAGGGCGAGGACGTGGGGCTGAACACCATAATTGTGCAGAGCGGGGAGCAGCGGCGCGTTTTTCGCATGGCGGATATGTACCGCTTCAGCGCGGACGGCTCCGAGCTGGTGTATTTTGACGCGGAATCCCGCATCACCTCGGCCATCGTGAACGTTACGGCGGGCGAGGCGGCCAAGCTGGGCGTGGTTTTAGGCCACGGCGAGGCCATGCCGGCCGAGCTGCAAAGCCTAGCCGTGCGCAACAATTTCGACATACGTTCACTTTCGCTGGGTGAAGAGGTGAGCAGTGATTTTGGCATATTGCTGGTGCTTGCGCCCAAGACGGATTACGCTGTGGAGGAGATCGCCGTGCTGGATAAATTTTTGGCGCGGGGTGGCAGCCTGGCCGTGTTTACAGACCCGTCCGTCAACGATCTTCATAATCTGGAAGGATTTATGGCCGAATGGGGACTGGTGTTTGAGGACGATGTGGTTTTTGACGCTATGAACAATACGGACGCCAATCCGCTGAACGTTACGGGCTATTTTGTGCAGCATGACATCACGCAATATTTCATGAAAAACAACTACTACGTAAGCGCTCCCGCCACGCGCTCTGTGACGCTTTCGCCCGAGACGGCCATAGGCAAGCCTGCGCTGGCTCCCGTGCTGGCCACCTCGGATGACGCCTTTGCCCGCGCCATGCCCACGGAGCAGCGCACAACCGAGCGTTTGCCGGAGGACGTGGCGGGCCCCTTCCTGCTGGCGGCCACCGCGACTAAGCAAACCGTTTCCGCGCAGGGTGAGATCGCCTCGCGCCTGTTCGCGATGGGAAGTAAACGGGTATATTCGGACGAGCTTTTGACGCAGGCCTCGCTTGGGAACGCGCGGTTTATGGCCAATATATTGAACTGGTGCAACGCGGACGCGGGCGTTTCCGTTTCCATACCGCCCAAGCAGGTGGGGGGCGGCAAGCTGGCCGTGGCGCCCTGGCTGGCCTATTTGCTGGGAGGTGCGCTGGCGGCCGCGCTGCCCGCCCTCATCATAATTTTGGGCGCGCGCGTGTATCTCAGGAGGCGGCATTTATGAAAATAACGCGGGGGCGTATCATCGGCATTGCCGCCGTTGCGATTTCTGTTATAATATTATGCATATTGGTGCTTTTGCCCGACGCTAAGCAGGCTGTGCAGGGCGAGGATATAGTTTCGCGCGGGGGATTTTCGCCCGTTTATGCCAGCGTGGCCAATTCGCAGGGCGAATATTCGCTTGAGCGAAACGCGGACGGCGGGGTGGACATTGATGGACTTGCGGAGAACGTGAACGCGGGTCTGGCGGACAGCTTTTTTTACGACATGCTGGCGGTGAGCGGCAAGGGCGAGGTGAGCGCGGACAAGAGTGCGCTGGAAAAGTTTAACCTGGATAAACCGCGCGCCACGGTGACGCTAAGGGACGGGGCGGGCGCCGCGCTTACGCTGTACCTCGGCTCCAAATCTCCGCTGGGCGACGGATATTACCTGACCACCGACCGCGCGGAGGACGGCGTTTTTCTGGTGGACGAGTATTACGCGCTGGCAATGCTGCGCCCGATCGCCGATTATGCCGATCTGCAATTGCTGGATTTCACTTACGAGAGCGATTTTGACAAGCTGGCGCGCGTGGCGATATACGGCAAAAACCGTCTGGCGCTCGAGTTTGAGAACGTGGAGGGCGAATTTGTGATGACGCAGCCGGTAAAGCACCGCGGCATGCAGGACGAGCTCAAGGTGCGGCTTTTGACCCCGTTGACACATTTACGCGCGAGCGAGCGTTTGACGGCGGCGGAGCGGGCGAACGCGGGGCTTTCCGATCCCGAATACCGCATTGAGCTGGATTATGGCGGCGAGCGGGTGACGCTGAACGTGGGAAATGAACTGGGTGAAAACCGCTACATAGGCCGCGAGGGTTCGGAAGAGGTTTTCCTCATTCCAAGCGCGGCGCTGGATTTTCTTAGGACGGACTACCGCGCGCTGCTGGGCGAATACGTATATTTTCGCTCTATTGGCGAGGTGGACAGCCTGAGCGTAACGGATGGCGGGGGAGCGACAGACATAAAAATAACGCAGCGCGACCGTGACACATACGAGGCGACGGTGGACGGCGCGGACGTAAAGGGCTCGGCCGTGGTGGCGCTTTACAATAAGATGATCGAGCTGCCGCTGCTGAAAAAACTTTCGTCAGACGCGGCGGGAGAGGCTGAGTATACTATAAAAGTAGGGATGAAGAACGGAAATGTGGACATATTGAGACTGATGCGGTTAAATGAGCGCGAATATGCCGTGGAGATAAACGGCAGCGCGGAGTTTTCCACAACGGCTGCGGCTGTTGATATGATCGGCGAAAAATTACACGCTTTGGTAAAGGAGTAGACCGGATGAAAATAATATTGGCGCCGGATTCGTTTAAGGGGACTTTTACTTCGCTGGAAGTGATAGATATATTGGCGGACAGCATAGAACGCACGCTGGGTGAGCATGAACTGGTTAAGGTGCCGGTGGCGGACGGCGGCGAGGGCACGACGGAGGCGCTTGTGATCGCCGCGAAGGGCGAATATAGGCAAACCTGCGTGCAAAGCGCTTTTGGCGGCAGCGACGTGAGCTACGGCGTGATATGGGGGGACACGGCCGTGGTGGAGATGGCGGCGGTGTGCGGTATAACTCAGATAAGTGAGAGCGAACGCAACCCGCTGAAGCTTTCCTCCCGCGCGCTGGGGGAGCTGATACTTTGCGCGGCGCGGGACGGCTACCGTAAAATATTGGTGGGCATCGGCGGCAGCGCGGTGAATGACGGCGGTATGGGTATGCTGAGCGCGCTGGGCGCCAAGTTTTACGCGGAGGGCATTCTGCTTGCGGGCTGCGGCGAGGAGCTTGAGCTGGTGGACGACGCGGACCTTTCCGGCCTGGCCGAAACGCTTGACGGAGTTAAGATCACCGTGATCTGCGACGTTACCAATCCGCTGCTTGGCCCAAACGGGGCGACCTACGTTTACGGGCCGCAGAAGGGCGCGACGGGCAGTATCGCGAGGCGGCTGGAGCGCGGCATGGAGAATTACGCGAACGTGCTGGAGAGCTGCCTCGGCCGGGAGATACGGCACGAGCGCGGCGCGGGCGCGGCGGGCGGCGTGGGCGCGGCGCTGGGCGGTGTGCTGGGCGCGGAGATCAAAAACGGCATAGACACCGTGCTCCGCGCGATACATTTCGACGAGCTTTTGAAGGACGCTGACCTGGTGGTGACGGGCGAGGGCAGGCTGGACGGGCAGTCGGTAGATTTTGGCAAGGTGCCCGTGGGCATTGCGCGGCACTGCGAAAGCGCGGGCGTGAGCGTGGCCGTGATAGCCGGTATGCTGGGCGAGGGCTGGGAGAGTATATTGGGCATGAAGAAGCTGAGCGTTATGGGCACGATAGAAGCGCCCGCCGAGCTTGAAGATGTTTCGGTTGGCGCGGAGCAGCGGCTTAGGAACGCGGCGGACAGGATGTTTAGGTTTATGCGGCTGCTCTGGTAGCAGCGGCATGTGCGGCAGTGTATTTTTGTATTGACGAAAGCTGTCAAATGAGATAATATATTAGAGCAGCTCCATAAAAGCCGCGTGTTTTGCGGGTGTGGCTCAATGGTAGAGCTCCAGCCTTCCAAGCTGGCTGCGTGGGTTCGATTCCCATCACCCGCTCCATGAAAAAGCCCTTAACCATGCGGTTTGAGGGCTTTTGTTTTTTCCAAATAACCCACTTTGTAACCCACCTTATTTTAATACCCTGTCAAAAGCCTCGTCTATGAGCTGCGCGGTCTTTGATGATTCGTCATTAAGCTCATGCCCATAAACGGAAAAAGTGTCCATGTTTTTGCTATGGCCAACCACCGGCTGTAATAGCGGCTGCGGTATATCTTTATTCACACTGACAAATGTATGCCTCAATTCATAAGGAACGCGCCCCTCAGTGATACCGGCCGCTTTGCTGTACCGCGTCCAGTGTTCGCGGTATGTGTTTTGGTTTATATGCTTCCCGTTCTCTCCGGGAAATAAGAACGCGGATATAAGGCCGGATTTTTTGAGAAAACTTTTTTGCTGTTCCAATATGGCGGAGGCTCTCTTTGATAGCTCATAGGAACGGATCGCGTTTTTTGTTTTGCCTCGTGTGGTTTCTCCATACCGATTTATAGCCCGGCGCACGGACAGAACGGATCCTTTTACATCTTCACTCTTTAGCCCCGCTATTTCGCCGGGGCGGAGGCCTGTAACCGCCTGGAAGCGATAGGCGTATATAAACCACTCAAAAGCGGGTATGCCGTATCTCGTCGTGTTGTCTACCGAAAAAAGGGTTTTCAGATCATCCGGCTGCAAGGTTTGCCTATGGCTTTTTTCCGCGCTTTTGGGGATCGTGATATTCTCCGGCATTAGTTTTTTGCCTCTGCACTTACGGGCGTACTTCATAAATGTTATCATGCAGGCACGTATATTTTTGAGTGTTTTTTCGGATAGATGGCCTTTTGTGAAAGTCGCCGTTATTACATTCTGCAAATGCTGTTCGTTTAGATTGCCCATGCGGATATTGCCTATTTTGGGGTTTATCCAGTTTCTTATATAGCTATCGTATGGGTGCCAGTTGCCTTTGCTGGTGGTTATCTTGATTTCCTCAAGCCATTGGCCTATGAGGACGGACAGTTTTATATTCTCCCCTATTATGCCATCATCCAGCCAAGCGTCCGCTTTGGCGTTACATTCGCGCTGCCCTTTGCGGCCGGGCGTGGAGCTGGTGAAAGAGCGCCGCCCGCCATCCTTTTGCACCTTTATTTGCCAACGCTTGTATTTTTCCAGCCACACAGCCGTATTTGTACGTTTGCCCATGAGAAAGGTTCCTTTCTGATTAGTGAATTAGTAAATCCGCAAGCGTTTGCGGTAATTTAATAGTCACAAAGCTATTTTTGAAGCAATTCATTTATTATCTGATCGAGCGAAGTGTGAATAGCCTGTCTTAATGCAGATTCCAAAGATATTTCCAACGACAAGTGCCCTGCAAAAGTTTGTTTCAGTTCATCTGTATTTTTATTTATTAATAATTCCAAATTAAGTAGCATTGACAAAAATAGTTTATCGCTAACCATATAATTGAAAATGTCAATTATTGGTCTGTCACAGTTTTTCACGGTGGATTGCCCGAAACTTTGGATTGATTCTACGGCTTCATCAGTTAGGGCTAATGTGACAATAGATTCAGCATTTTCAGGATGTTTTAAGTTAGTACGTCCTAATAAATAGTCCGCTGATACATTAAAATAATTAGCAATTTTTATAAATGTATCATAATTAGGTTCACGCCCATTTGAATAATAAGATAGGGTTTGGCGAGTCATTCCAAGTTCATCAGCAAGAGCTGCTGGCCAGCCCCCGATTTCTCGTCCAGAAATAGGTTGAGAGTCTTAGGCACAAT
>CAYXFB010000039.1:0-23208 GCA_964464145.1 uncultured Christensenella sp. | reverse complement strand
ATCCACAGTGTCAAGGCCTATGAATGCGTCCGGCTGCTCGCCGCCCGGAGCCGCGTTTCTGTCGTAGCATATGAAGGGTATGCCCGCGTCGTGCGCGGATTTGATGGAGGATTTTATAGCCTCGGAATCGAAGGCGTACGATATTATCATATCAACATCCTTCGTTATGAGATCCTCTATGTCCGCCGCCTGCTTCTGCGCGTCGTCGTTTGCTATGACGTGTATCCATTCCACGCCTTCATAGCCGCGTTCGGCCGCTGTTTTGTCCATGGCATCCTTTAGGGTGGCCTCCATCGCGTAGAAGAGCGAATCGTTCTTGTGCGCCCAGGACATGCCTATTGTAAGCATGCCGCCCGCCGCCGCTGCCGGAGCATCCGCGCTGGCCGGAGCTTCCGCAGCGCTTTCCGCCGGAGCTGCCGCGCTGGCAGGAGCCTCTGCCGGAGCCGCCGCACTGGCCGGAGCCTCAGCCGCCGCGGGCGCGGCCGGAGCTGCGCAGGCGCTCAACGCCAGCACACTTACCAAAGCGAGTGCCAATACCATCAAAAGTGATTTTTTCATTTTTCTATCCTCCAATCTGTATTTGGGTTGTTACCCTTTGGAACTTATTTGAAAATTGTGTTAACGTTTACATATACATGCCAAAAAACTGAGGCCTGCTTATTGTTTATATACTAAATATTTTTTAATTTGCCCGAAAATATAGTGTTAACTTGCCGTTTTAGATACTTTTTATTATTTCCTAGTCGCCACGAGTGTGAACGTTTACACACCTGACACTAAAAATATAATACAATACGAATCGCTTGTCAATACTTTTTTACTGTGCGGAGGTATTTGGTTTGTTTTTAGCTTTGCGCGGGCGTTTTTCGCCACTGCTTTGCGTGCCCGCCCTGGCAAAGGGCTTTATTGAATCACGCAGCACGATCTCGGAAGGCAGCATCACCACGCGTCCGCCCGAACCGCCGCCGCCCTTGCGTATCTTATCGGTCAAAAGCTCGCTTGCCACCCTTGCCATTTCGCTGGTGTTGCAGCGAACTGTGGTGAGCGAGGGCGATATAAGCTTGGCCATACGAATATCGTCGAAGCCGGAGATAGATATGTCGTCGCCCACCTGGAGCCCCTTTTCGTATATTGCCTCGTATGCGCCTATGGCGTAAAAATCGTTTATGGCCACTATGGCTGTTGGGGGGTGGGGCAGTTCAAGCAGCCTTTTGGCGAGTGCGTAACCGTCCTTATCGCCGCCCTCTGATTCCAGCAGATATTCCTCGTTTATGGGCAGGCCGTTGTCTCGCACCGCGCTTATAACGCCGTCCAGACGCTCTATGGTTTGAGAGGCGTTCACGTTGAAGCCCATGCAGGCTATACGGGAATGGCCGTTTTCTATGAGATAGTTCGTTATATCGTAGGCGGTCTTGTAGTCGGTGAAATTTATGCAGTCGAATTCGGGCAGCTTTTGCCCCACGCTTACGCCGTGCATGTAGCGGTGTATCTTCTCTATCAGCTTTTTATCCGATATGTCGGTCGCCACCAAAATTATGCCCTCGGCGCTGCGCATTATAAGATCGTCCACGAAGGCTTCCGTTTTTTTGAGGTTGTAGCCCGTATTGCACAGCATTATTGAGTAGCCCTCCCTGGATAGGCAGGATTCTATTCGAACCACCAGATCAGCAAGAAAGGGGTTGTTTATCTCGGGAACGGCAACGCCTATTATGCGGCTTTTTTTGTTTATCATGCTGCGCGCCGTGGCGTTGGGTATGTAGTGCAGCTCCTTTATTGCCCGGGATATTTTGTCTTTGGACTCCTTGCCAACGTAGCCGCTGTTGCCTATGTAGCGGGAAACGGTGCCAATTGAAACGCCTGCTCTCAGCGCAACGTCCTTGATTGTTACACGTCTGCTTAATTGATCCAAAGCCCTACCCCTTCATATAGATAATAATTCCCGCACTTGTCTGCATTTTAATATCTCGGCGCAATATTGTCAATCCGCGGCGGTATCACCGGTATTGCAAAATGAGCATTTTGGATATTTATCTTTTTGCTCAGCTATGTTAAACTAACCATTAAAAGGGTTATTGCAAGCTGTTTCAACACGAAAGAGTGGGGTGCTTTATGAGTGTGAAAAACAATAGCAGGAGAATAGCGGACTATAACAGAAGGCACATAACGGAAACGGCCTTGGGTTTGTTTTGCTGCAAGGGTATCTTTAGGGCCACTGTGGAGGAGATAGCCTCGGCGGGCGATATAAGCAAGGTCACGGTATATCATTATTTTCCCACCAAGGTGGATATTGTGATATCAGTGATGAGCGAAATAATGAAAAGGTATACGGACGAGGAAGGAAGGCTGCTGTTTTTTTCGGACGGATATGAAAAAATAAACGGGCTGGGGCAAATTGAGCGCATACTGGACATGTATTCCGGGCTTTGTGATGACAGCATGGATTATCTTGCCTTTATATGCGAGCTGGAGATCTACATACATATAAATCAGCTCACCCATCAGCAGGAAAAATTGCTTAAAAGCAGGCTCAAAGAGGTGGGCGTATATTTTTATGACGCTATAATGAAAGGCTACGCGGACGGCAGTATAAAATTCGGAACGCACGACGCGGAAGAAACGTATGAGATATTGCGCGGTATGCTGCGGGGGATGTGCCTTAATGTGTTCCTCGCCCGGCAGAGCGGTAAAAAAAGCGAAATGAAGAAAGCCAAAACGCACTTTGAGACGGTTATGCAGTGCATACGTTCGCTTTTGGGAGAAAACGCGGGGAAGGGAACGCATCTGTGAAAGGACGCGGAAAGAAGCTTATATTTCCATTGATATGTGGGCTGCTGTTTTTGCTGGGCTTTGAAAGCGGCGGTTTTCAGCTTGTGCTTGTGAACATAGCGGGCGAATTTGGACTGAACAACACCGCCATGGGGTCGCTTGTAACTGTGCAGTTTTTGGCTATATTGATAATGCCGCTTATATTCGGGCGAATTTCAGATAAGATAGGCAAAAAAAGGGTGCTAACGATATCGGTGCCCATTTTTGCGGCGGGCTGCGTGATAACGCTGCTGGCGGGTTCGGCGGGCGCCTTTGCGGCTGGTATATTCATAGTGGGCTTTGGCTACAGCGTGTCCGAATGCATAGGCTCGGCCGCGCTTTCGGATAACGATCCGCTAAAGGCGGAAAAAAACCTCACGCTCTCGCAGGTGGCTTTCAGCGCGGGCGCGGTGGCCGGGCCGATGATCGTGAATGCGCTCATGGCGGGCGGAGTGGATTGGCGGGTGGTCTTTGCCGTGGCGGGCGCGGGCTTTCTGCTGCTTATGCCGGTGCTTTTTATGGCAAAGTTCAGCGACGCGCCGAGGCAAGAGCCGGAGCATAGGCAGAGCGGTGGAGTAAATCTTTTCAAGGGCGGGCTTTTCGCGGCTCTGATGGTCAGCATTTTTCTTTATGTGGGTATGGAAAACGGCCTCGCCTTCTTTGTGGATTCATTTTTTAACAGCCAGCTAAATAACGCGGAGCTGGGCGCATTCGCCATTTCGGCATTCTGGTTGGGTATGACGGTATCACGCTTGGTGTTCGGTATGTTGAAGGCGAACCCCACGCGTGTGCTTATTATAATGTTCGGTGTTTCGGCGGCGCTGCTGCTGGGTCTGGCGCTTTGCTCCAACGCGTATCTGGCCGTGGCGCTCAGCGCGGCTGCGGGCATGGCCTACGGGCCAGTCTGGCCCATGCTTGTGGGCTCGGCGACCGGCAATTTTCCGGCGCAAAGCGGGCTGGCGGCCAGCCTAATGATGGCGGCCAGCGGTTTGGGAGGCTCTTTTTCGCCCATGCTGCTGGGATTTTTGGCGGATGCGTTTAGCTTCCGCGTGTCTGTGGGCGCGCTGGTGTTTTTCTCGGTTGCGGCGATGCTGTTCTGTGTGATGGTGATAAGCAAAAAATCACGCGCGGCTTTGCCCAATACGGAATAGAGTTTTTTCATATCGTAGGGCGGGGGAACTTTTTTTGCGACAAATAAAGAATAAGATATACGGCGAAATCCACTGTGGCAATACGCTTTTGTTTTGCTGCGGATATATTTTTGAGAGAAAATTCAAAGTCTGCAAAATGCGCTCAACAGTTGATTCAACGTTTTATCAGCATGATATTGGTTATCAATATTATATGGGGACAAAGGAAAACAGGGGTAACGGGAATGCTTGAAAAAAGCGCGAGCAGCGAAACCAGGCAGGACATTATTGACGCTATACAAGAGGATTTGAAGTTAGATTTAGAGGGGCTCGGCAATATAAGCAAACGCGAGATAGCAGCTCATATCGCGGGCGCTGTGACAGATCGCAGCGGCGATGAGATCGCCGAGGAGATATTGCGGAGTGCTCTTTTTGCCGACGCTTCGGTGGAGCAGGAAATAATGACGGAGATAGCGCCGGAGGAATCGGCAAAGGAGCGGGCTGCAAAAGAGTTCAAACGGCCGGTGAATGCCGAGGCCATAGTGGACATAACGCCAGATTTTATGAATGCGCGCATACTCATAAAGCCGCCCAAAAACGACGGTAAAGAGATAACAGAAGACTATATACTGCAAAAACTGCGTGAAAAAAATATAATAAAGGGTATAAACTTCGAATACATATACAGGCTGGCAAACTACACGGTATACAATAAGCGCTTCAAAATAGCCAAAGGGGAAAAACCGGTCAACGGCAACGACGCGCAAATAAAATATCGTTTTTCCGAGGCGAAGGAGCCGGAGGTGTTTTTAAACGCCGCGGACTACGCGAGAATACAATATACGCAGGTTTCGGAGGGGGACCTGCTGTGTGAAGTAACGGATGCCACACCCGGACGCAACGGCTGGAACATTTTGGGCAAAACATTGCCGGCGACGGACGGCAAAAGTGCGGGCGATATATCCGGGGACAACACAGTGCTGGTGGACAACAAGCTTTACGCGGCCTGCACGGGCATGGTAACGGTGCGCGAGGGCATTGTGAGCGTTTATTCGGCAGAGACCTACGATGAGATCTCCAACAGGAGGGTGGAATCGGGCGGTATGGTATTTGTGGATGGTAACGTTACCGCGGGAAGCGAAATAGCGGCGCAGGGCGATATAATAGTGCGGGGATATGTGCAGAACGCGCTGCTGAAATCAGGCGGCAACATAATTTTGTGCAAGGGAGTAACGGGTAATAACAGCATGATACAGGCTAAGGGCGACGTGCGCAGTTACTTTGTGGAAAACGCGAAGGTGCGCGTGGGCGGCAATCTGACGGCCGATGTAATAATGCGTGCCGATGTGAGCTGTGCCTGCGATGTGCGGCTGTCTGGCGGAAGGGAAAATATTATCGGCGGTATTTGCCGTGCGGGCGGGGATATTTTGGCTCGAAACATAGGAAACGATATAAATCTGCAAACGGAGGTTTGCTTGGTCGGGAATCTCCAATTGCAGCTCGAAAAGAGGGAGGCGCTGGGCAGGATATCAAAATACAATAAGGCTATAGAGCAGTTGCAGGAAATGCAGAAGCGCCTGGTGGACGCAGAAACGGAGGTAAAGCGCAAGATATTGGCTATACGCTACACCTATGCGAAAAACCGTTTGAAAAAGGATATAGAAGTGCAGTACACGCTGCTTGACGAGCTGAACGAAAGGCAGGAGGCGGAGCCGGGCGGCAAAATTGACGTGAGAGGGCGTATATTCCCCAATGTAACGGTGAATATTGACGGAGTAGTGCATAAGATAGAGAAGGAACATTCGTATTGCTCCATAGCTAAGAAGAACAACAAAATAGTATTGGGCATGGCGGGGGAGAGGGAATAATAATGTCTATTTTTAAAAGCAAAAGGGTGAAAGAAGAGGCTCCTGTTCGCGAACAGGTTGTGGATGTGGAGCAAAAGAGGGTAGAGGCGCAGCCGCCTGCTCACGATATAGAGGCCATTTTAGATTGGCGGGGCATGCAGCGGGAATACGCAAAGCTGGGAAGCGGAAATTACGCGTATATAATAATATGCATGGAGCAATATTTGAAAATATACGGTCTCTTCGGCTTTAAGGCCGGGGATATGAATGTTGCTTCGGTTGCCGATGCCCTAAAGCGCAGAATAGGCGGTGGAGAGCTGATCTGCAGGGACACGCCGGATCAGATAGAGCTGGTTGTGGAAATGCAGGATGAATCGCAGCTCATAAAACGTGTGGAGACGCTGCTTGAAAAGCTTAATTCAATAAAGGTAACGGATGGTGTTTCCCAATATTCCTATCCGCGCATTTTTAGCTGCGGCATATTCGAGATGCAGGGCAGTGGGGAAGATCTGTCTCAGGCGAGGGATATGGCGGAGCTTGCTATGCGAACATCCAGGCAGCGCAAAACGCCTTACGAAATATACAAGAAGAACATGCAGGATGAGCGTAATCTTTTAAAGAAGCTGCTTGCCGATTCCGTGGGCGCTATGGAGCGGCAGGAGTTTGTGCCGTATTTTCATCCCAAATACGATCTCAATACAGGCCGGATAGTGGGTGCGGACGTGCTGGCGCGCTGGCAGCATCCGGAAAAGGGGCTCATAATGCCCAATGTGTTCATACCGCTTTTGCAGCAAAACGGCAATATTGCGGAGCTTGATATATACATGCTGGAGCAGGCCTGCAAGCTCATAAAAAAATGGACGGAAAACGAGGCCATGCCCGTGCCGCTTTCGGTTAACCTTTCGCCGCTCAACATATACAAGAGCGATTTTACCGAGCGCATAATAAAAATGGTGGAAAGATACCGTACGGAGCCATGCCTGCTGGAGTTGGAGATGGATGAGGAGTCGCTCTTTGAAAACAGCTACTACCTGAAGAAATATTCGCTAATATTAAAGGACGCCGGGTTCGTGCTCTGCATGGACAATTTCGGCTGTGGATGCACATCTTTGCGGCTCCTGACAGAGCTGCCCATAAGCCTTATAAAGATGGAGAAGCAGTTTTTGAAGGACGAAAATTTGGATAAGAAGATTTTGATATTAAAAAATGTGGTGCAGATGGCGCACGATCTTGATATAACTATCGTTGCGGGAGGAATAGAGACACCGCAGCAGGTGGACATACTAAAGAGGTTGCACTGCAATCAGGGGATGGGCTTCTTGTTTTCCAAGCCCATGACGCTTGCCGCCTTCGAAACGCTTACACTTTAAGCGCCGCGCTATTCGGACAGAATGAGGTTCGTGCATTTGGAAAGATAATCCTCGTCGCTGCTGTTTAGTATCTTATCCATTATTAAATAATCTATGTCGCCGGTTATGTCGGCAAATTTTCCCATATACATTTCCGATATTTTTGTGTGGTCGGCAAGTATAAAGCGCTGCTTGGCCGAGGTCAGCATGCTCTTTTTGACGGCGGCATCCTCGAATGATGGGCAGGAATAGCCAAATTCGGGGTGTATTCCGTTTGCGCCCAAAAAGCACTTGTCTGCGCGCATACTCTGAAGCGTCGATAGTGTTATTGTTCCCACAACGCTGTTCATTTTTGAAACGAGCTGACCACCCGTGTGGAAAACGTTTATGTCCGGTCTTTGCACGGATTGCGCGAACACGGAAACAACGTCGAACGCATTTGTGATTATGGAAATATTCTGCTTTTCGCCCTTGAAAATCAGCTTTGCAAGCTCCAATACAGTGGTGGAGCCATCCAGTATTATTGCGTCCTGATTGTCTATAAAATCGTAAGCCGTGTTTGCGATTTTTTTCTTTTCGTCCATATTTCGCACCAAGAGATCCGTTTTGGGGTCCATTTTTGCGGTGGAAGATACGGCTATGGCGCCGCCGTAAACGCGGTGCACCTTCTTTTGGTTTTGCAATTCCTCCAGATCGCGCCTTATCGTCACCTCTGTGGTATTCAGCTTTTTGCTGAGTTCCACAACCTTGACGATCTTGTTTTTAGTGATCTGCTCCATTATGAAATTCTTACGCTCGGCAGCTAACATTATTCTTTCTCCTCCATGTAACTTAATAAAAAGTCTATGTACACGGCATATATGCGGTTTGGCGCAATCTGTGAAAAGCATATCAGAAAAAGCGCTTGTTTGCAAGAAGGGCAGGGAGCTGCTGTTCGATTTGTAACGTGTTTGCGGCGGCGTTTGTTTGAAAAGTTTCGTGTGTTGACAAAAAGTGACGACAAAACAGGGAAATATAACATATAATTACAAATATCGATCTAAAATGCAATAAAGCATAAATATTCTTATTGACAAAAGTAAGATAATATGTAAAATGGGATATAAAGCAACAAGAAACGAACTAAAACGAATATAAAAACCGCAGATCAAAGTGTATAACGCACAAAAAACATTAAGAAATATAGACAAAGTACACGATAGGCACTGGAACGAGCAAACAACAAAAAATAACAAAAAAATATGAAAGGGTATCAGCGGCTCGCGCTGTATCCGATGCCCCGCACATTTTTCAAATAAATACGAGCGGCGCTATATGTGCTCTCGAATTTATAAAACAGAATACACAAGGAGGAAAAAAGAATGAAGAAAAAAATGGTATTTGTGATCGCTATGGTTGTTGTTGCGGTGCTGGCCTTTGCGGGCTGCGCTCCGGCGGCGGCTCCGTCTGCCGCTCCCGTGTCCGAAGCTCCGGCCGCGGCAGAGGCTCCGGCCGCCAGCGAAGCCCCCGCTGCCGCTACCGAAGCGCCTGCGGAATCGGCGCCCGCGTCCGAAGCTCCGGCGGAAGCCGCGCCCGCTGCTGACGGCGCGTACAAGGTAGGATACATAGTTGGCTCGCGCGAGCACGTTTTCTACAATCTCATAGAGGAATCCATAAACGAAACGGCCAAGGCCATGGGCATAGAGGCCATAGTGTATGACGGCGAACTGGACGCGAACGTACAGTCCAACCACATAGAAAACCTCACGGCTATGGGTGTTGACGCGATCGCGCTGGCAACGGTTGACGCGGCGGGCGTTGGCCCGGCTATAGAAGCTGCCGACGCGGCCGGCATACCCGTATTCACCTTCGACTCCGGCGCTCCGGGGATCACGGTCATAAAGTGCCATGTGGGTACGGACAACGTTGAAGGCGGACGTTTGGGCGCTGCCGAAGCACTTAGGATAGCGGGCGACGGCGGCAGTGTTGCCATGATAGGAAACCCGGCCTCCTCCTCCGTTTTGGATCGTCAGAAGGGCTTCGAGGAAGTTATAAACGCGCAGGAGGCCACTGAATATTACGCCTTCGGAAACTATGAGGGCGACGCAAACAAGGCTGCCTCCCTCGCGCAGGACTGGGTGACCGCCAACCCCGATCTGGACGCCATATTCTGCGCGGGCGACCCCGCCGCCACGGGTGCGCTCTCTGCAATAAAGGCTGCCGGAGTTGACACCAGGGTGGTTGGTTTCGACGGCAATCCCGAGGCGATACAGGCCATAAAGGACAAAGAGGGCGACGGAAAATGGTGGGTATCCGAAATCTCTCAGAACCCCAAGGAAATAGGTAAGGTAACAACGGAGCAGATAATAAAATACCTCTCCACGGGCAGCGTGGATTCCGAAAGTATACCGATCGATCCCTACATAATCACATACGATTACGTAGAGAAAAACGGTCTGTAAGAAGAAAAATTTGGGCGAAACACTGTGTTTGGGGGATGCGCCTTTGCGCATCCCCCAAATGATAGGATAGGTGGGAAGTATGGAAGCAAAACCTATATTGGAACTGAAAAACATAAGCAAGCACTTTCCGGGCGTGAACGCGCTGACCGATGTTTCCATCGAATTTTACAGAGGCGAGGCGCATGCGCTGGTGGGCGAGAACGGCGCGGGAAAATCTACGCTTATAAAGATAATATCGGGTGTGTATCAGCCCACGGTGGGCGAGATATATTTTGAGGGGGAACAAAGAGAGTTCAAAACGCCGGGCGAAGCGCTTTCCGAGGGCATATCCGTAATACATCAGGAGCTTTCGGTGGCGAAGGATCTTACGGTGGCGGAAAATATTTTCCTGGGCACGGAGCCCAAGAAGGGCGTGCTGCTCGACCGCAAAAAGATGGAGCGGGATGCTAGTGCCGTGCTTGAGTCCATGGGCGTGAATATAAAGGCGAATGACCTCACGGGCAGACTGAGCGCGGCGCATCAGCAGATGGTGGAAATAGCCAAGGTGATCGTGAAAAAGTCCAAATTCGTGATAATGGACGAGCCTACATCCTCGCTTTCTGAGAGCGAGATAGACGCGCTTTTCAAGCAAATAGACATACTCAAGAAAAATAACGTAGCAATCATATATATAACTCACAGAATGAAGGAGCTGCCCGTTATAGCAAACCGAGTTACGGTGCTGCGGGACGGCGTGAAAATAAGCACAAACAAGACGGACAACATAACTGAGCAGGAAATAGTGACCAGCATGGTCGGCCGCGAGATATCCGATTATTACAACAAAAAGGAACACCACGCCAAGGAGGAGATGCTGCGCGTGGAGGGGCTTGAGGCGCAGGGCGTTTTCAGCGATATATCCTTCACGGCGCACAAGGGCGAAATACTGGGCATATCCGGTCTGGTGGGCGCGGGTCGCACGGAGGTGCTGCAAAGCATATTCGGCGAGCGGAAGCTCAGCGCGGGCAAGGTGTTCATAAAGGGGCAGGAAGTAAAGTTCAACTCGCCGCTGGACGCCATTGCGGGCAAGATGGGCTTTGTTACCGAGGACAGGCGCACAACCGGCCTGATGCTACAGGCCAGCATAAAGCACAACATAGGCCTGCCCAGCATAAAACGCACGGCCAAGAGCGGCGTTTTTATAGATAACAGGTGGGAAGGCGAGGCCACGGACGAATACATAGGCAAGCTGGGAATAAAAGCGCCCAGCGGAAACGTTACGGTGAACAAGCTTTCGGGCGGAAACCAGCAGAAGGTGGTGCTGGCGAAATGGCTGGTGGCACAGTCTGAAATACTGCTGCTGGACGAGCCCACACGCGGTATAGATGTGAACGCCAAGTCGGAATTTTACGCGCTCATGAACGATTTTGTGGCGCGCGGCGGCTGCATAGTTATGGTGTCGTCCGAAATGCCCGAGGTGCTGGGCGTGGCGGACAGGATACTCGTAATGCGGGAGGGGCGCATAAGCGGCGAACTGACCAGCGCGGAAGCGTCCGAGGAACGTATAATCAGGCTGGCCAGCCTGAGCAGCGAAGCTATTGAGGGAGGTATGGTTGAATGAGTACAGCGGCCAAAGCAAAGGAATGGGTGGGTAAGAATGTAGTTGTTTTGATATTGATCGGCATAGTGGTGATGTTTTCCGCGGCCACAACAACTTTTCTTACGCCCAATAATATAATAAACGTAACTTCGCAAATGTCCATAAACGCTCTTTTGTGTACGGGCGTGACCTTTGTAATAATAACGGGCGGCATAGACATAAGCATAGGCTCGGTGGCGGCGTTTGCCGGCATATTCGCGGCCTATGTGGGTCTGATGTTCCCCGAGATGACTACGGCGGGCAGTATATTTTTGCTCATAGTTTGCGCGCTGGTGATAGGCGTGGTATGCGGGCTTTTCAACGGAATAATGATAGCCAAGCTGAACGTTGTTCCCATGATCGCCACGCTGGCCATGATGAGCATAGCCAGGGGCTTTGCCTACGTTGTGACGGACGGCCAGCCCGTGTACGGTTTGCCCAACGCCTTTCAGTTTTTGGGCGCGGGCAGGGTGCTGCCGGTGGAGGGAATGCCGCAGGGCATAATTCCCAACATAACCATATTCATGGTCATAGTGGTGGCAATAATGCACATAGTTCTCACCAAAACGGTTTTCGGCAGGCATGTGTACGCGGTGGGCAGCAATGAATCTGTTGCTCACCTGAGCGGCGTGAACGTGGCGCGCACCAAGATAGGCGCGTACGTTATCTGCTCCACAATGGCGGCGCTGGGCGGCGTGTGCGTAGCCTCAAAGCTGAACAACGGTCAGCCCGCCGCGGCAGAGGGCTACGAAATGTTCGCCATAGCGGCTACCGTGCTGGGTGGAACCAGCCTCACGGGCGGCAGCGGCTCGGTGCTTCGCGCTATGTTCGGCGTGGCCATAATAGCCATAATAAACAACGGCATGAACCTCATGCAAATTTCTTCCTACTGGCAGAAGATAATGATGGGCGTGATAATACTCATTGCCGTTGCCATAGACATGGTGCAGAAAAAGCGGGCGTCAAAGTGAGGGCGCGCTCATGAAGGATGTTAAAAAACGCATAAGGGGCGGCGATTCGCTGGAAAATAAGCTGAAGGGCATGATGGACGCCCGGCCGGGAAAGTTCGAGCGCCTTGAAACGGTGCATTCCTACGCGCTCTACAGAAGCGATTTCGATCCCGAAAGGGTGCAGATAATAGCGAACGGGGGCGGCGGCTACGGGCCGCTGTTCTCCGGCTTCATAGGCGAGGGGCTGGCGGACGGAACCTGCGAGGGCAACCACGACACGGCGCCCAACGCCTACGCGCTGTACGATCTGGCGCGCACGATAGGCGCGAAAAAGGGCGTGCTCTTTATAGCCAACCATTTTGCCGGAGATTTTTTGAACGACGATATGGCGATCGAGCTGCTGGCGGGCGAGGGCATAGAAGCGCGCGCCGCCTATGCGCGGGACGATATTTTCAGCGCGAAGGGCGAGCCCTGGGAAAATAGGGGCGGCGTTTCGGGCGTGGGTATGCTTATAAAGGTGGCGGCCGCCGCGGCGAGGAGAGGGCTTACGCTTGATGAGGTGCACCGCATAACGGAGAAAGCCGGACGCAGGCTGTGCTCGCTTACCGTGCTGCTGGATGAAAAAAATGGCGGCATAGAGTTTGGCCCGGGCTTTTCGGGTGAACCGGCGGCCTTTGCCGAGCCGTACGAAGGCGCGGAAAAGCTGGCGGCACGCGCGGCCAATCTGCTTTTGGCGGAGCTTTTACCTGCGGTGGGCGAGAAGCTGCACATAATGGTGAACAGGATGTGCGAGATGTCCTATACGGAGGGCTACGGCCTGCTGCACATTTTGAAAGAGGAGCTTGAGGCACGCGGCTACGAGGTGGCGGGCTGCGCCTGCGGCCAATTTTTCGATGCCTTCGAGGGCAACGGGGCCATAATGAGCCTTTTTGCGGCGGACGAAGAGCTGGAAAGGTATACGCATAAGGTGGAGGGCCACGATTTTGCTGTTTGAGGTGTGTGAATGGATAGATTGACGGTGGGCGAGCTGCGGCAAATGCTGCTTGATGTTGCCCAAACAATAATAGATAACGAACCCTATCTCACGGAAATAGATACCGTGATAGGGGACGGAGACCACGGCACGGGCATGAAACGCGGGTTCACCGCGCTTAAAGCAATGCTGGAAAGGGAAGATTTTGCCACGGTGTGGGAGCTTATGCGCCGCTCCGGTATGGAGCTGGTTAAAACTATGGGTGGCGCTTCGGGCGTGCTGTTCAGTACGCTGTTGATAGGCGGGCTGGATGATGTGCGCGACGCTGAATATATGGATATGAGCAACGCGGCGGACTATTTTTGCGGCGGTGTGGAGGCCGTTATGAGAAGGGGCGGCGCAAAGCCCGGTCAAAAGACTATGGTGGACGCGCTGCTGCCCGTGGCGGAGGCGCTTAAAGCCGCCAAGGCGGAGGGAAAAACGCTGAGCGAAGGTTTTAACATGGCAAGCGAAGCGGCGCTTTCGGGTGTGGAGGCCACCAAGGCCATGCAGTCTGGCATTGGCCGCTCCAAAAACTTCCGCGAAAAAACGGTGGGGCTGCCCGATCCGGGCGCGGTTTCCGTGAGCCTTATATTCGGCGCTATGCGCGATTTTACGCGATCATAAATTTTTGACAAATATAATATTTTAAATAAAGGATGGTAAGAGACAAATGGCTTTTGAAAAGGTGAGTACGATTCTAAAAATGGCTGACGAGGCGGGCACTTCGGCGCTGGCCTTCAACTGCATAGACTATAACACGGCCTATTCGGTTGTTACGGCGGCGGAGGAAGTGAACAAGCCCGCCATAGTGATGCTGTATCCGGAGCACAATCATTTGAACAATGCCGCGAACCTGTCCGAATTTACGGGTATGGTGAAGGAGCTGGCCGAAAACGTTCGCGTTCCCATAGGTCTGCACCTGGATCACAGCAACGATTTTGATTTTATATTGCACGCTATAAAGTGCGGCTTCACCTCCGTTATGTATGACGGCTCCATGCTGCCCGTGGAGGAGAACATTGCGAACAGCAAGAAGGTGGTTGAGGTAGCCAGAGTATTCGGCGTGGATGTTGAGGCGGAGCTTGGACGCGTAGGCTTTGCCGCGAACAAGGATCAGGACAATCTAGATATGTATACCAAGCCGGATGTGGCGGCCAAGTTTTGCGCGGAAACGGGCGTGACCTCCGTTGCGGTGGCCATAGGCAGCGCGCACGGCGTGTATCATGAGGAACCGAAGCTGGATCTTGAGAGGCTCAAGGAGATAAATTCGGCAACGGACGCTTTTTTGGTGCTGCACGGCGGCAGCGGCATACCCAACGATCAGCTGGATATAGCGTTTAAGGACGGCATAAACAAATTTAACGTGGGAACGGAGTTTTTCCAGCTTGAATATGATACTATAAAAGAATTTTGCGCACAGAAGGGCGAGAAGGGCAATGTGTTCGATATGCCCAAGTATGTGCAGCAAAAGCTCATAGAATATCTGTGCGTTAAGCTGCAATTGTGCAAAATGACCGTGTGAAGAAAAAGAGTAACGCCATTAGCTTTCACGCTATTTAAGGCTAATAATGTGCCATATTGAAGAGAAAACGGCGTAGTGTGAGCTGCGCTGTTTTTACTTTAATGGAACCCCTTAACAAAGAGGAGGTTTAATATTATAATTGAAATGAAAAATCGATAAATAATATACAAGGAGAAGGATATGAGAAGAAAGGACAGAGAATTGAAGGAGATAAACGCTGTTTTTGACGTGGTTGAGAACTGCAGCGTTGTGCATTTGGCCATGGTGGACGAAGGCAAGCCGTATGTAGTTGCGTTGAACTTTGGATATGAGCGCGACGGCGATGAGCTGACGATTTATTTCCATAGCGCTTACGAGGGCAAGAAAATTGATATATTAAAAAAATGCCCCTCGGTTTATTTCCAAATGGATTGCGTGAACGAATTTATTGCGGGGACGTCTGATAATCCGTGCGCTTACTGCTGGCGGTTTGATAGCGTGATGGGCAGTGGAGCAGTAGAGTTCATTGAAGATGAAGCGGAGAAAAAATACGCTCTCAACCGCATCGTTCAACATGTGGGAAAAACAAAGGAAAATTTCGAGTTCCCGCCGGCCATGCTTTCTAAGACCTGTACCTATAAGGTGCGCTCGACGGATATTACCGGAAAGCATCATGAATAAAAAACGACAGCCTTCGTTGGAAGGCTGCTGTTTTTGTAGTTGGTTGCCGGTTGTTATTTTTTGCCTTGGACTGCGCGTTTTGTATGACGCGTAAATACCAATATCATGCTTCGCTTTGGAATACACTGCCGTTATCCCGACACAGGTATTGCACGGCGGAGCGTCCGGTGGCCGCTGCCGATGGCATACCGCCGGGCAGCATGGTGCGTTGGCCGGCAAAGTACAGCCCGGCCACGCTCTCGGAAACCTGCGGGTATTGCTGGCGTTTGGCATTCGGCTTTAGCACGGACATCCACGAGCCGCGGAAAGAGCCGCAGTAGCGATTATAGGTAAGCGGCGTGGCAACGTCCGAAATGACTACCCTTCCGGCGGTATCGGGTATCAGCTCGGCTATCGCGGCTATTATATCGTCCGCGAGCCGCTGCTTTTTCTGCGCGTAGCTTCCGTCCTGCCTGGCGGCAAGCCAATAATCATAACTGTCGCCCATCAAAACGGCGGTCGCTGCAGTGCAGCCATCCGGCGCGTAACCTTTGAAACTTGCGTAATTGTTTAGCCCCAAAGCCTGGTGCGCGGAGCCTGCCAGCTCCAGCGGACGCGCGAGCGGGAGGAGCATATTTTCGGGCAGCGCGCCCAGATTTGCCTCTATGCCAAGGCTTACGAACGTGCAGGTGATGGGGGTTGCCTCGGCGCGAAGCTCTTTCGTCCAGCTTTCGTCAAGCGGTGTCTCAAAGAGCGAATCTATGGCGGAGAGCGTGTCCTGCGTTACTATCACGGCGTCCGCCGGTGTGAAGCCGCCCGCAAAAACGCCCGTTGCGCGTCCGTTTTCCACCGCGATTTTTTCCACGCGTGTGTTATAGCGGATCGTGCCGCCCAGCGCCGTGAATCTGTCGGCCATGTTTTGCGCCATGCGCAGCGAACCGCCCTCCGGGTAGCCCGAATCGCCCGCTGCCAATCCGGAAAGCGTGAATATAATTGAATTTGCGCTGAAATCCGTTGTGCCCACCACGGTTTCCAAGAGCTCGCGCAGACCCTTGTGAGAAAACCGAGATGTGTATTCGCCCACCGTCATGCTGTTTAGCTGTTTCATGCGCGAAAGGCTGCCCATCATGCCGAACATTATGGATAGCGGCGGCGTGGATCTGTATTTGACCTTAACGCCCTTTATATCGGTGATCGGCATACTCAATTTAGTGAATTTTTTTATGTCCGAAACTAGCATATCTATGGCCGCCGCGTCCTGCGGCGCGATCTCCAGCAGGTGCGCGCGCAGCCTTGCCGGATCGCGATACAGGCATATTTGTTTTTCACCGTCCACATAGGTCATGAAAGGGTCGCGGTTGTGTATGGCGGTGTTCTCATTAAGTGCGCCCACCTCGCGCCACAGCTTGTTTAGCGGTGCGGCGGACGAGGAGCCGACCAGCCAGTGCATGCCGCCCTCGAAGAGATAGCCCTTTCGCTTCCAGCTGGTGCAAAAACCGCCCGCTATGCTGTGTGATTCCAGTATTTCGGCCTCGAAACCGCTTTGCAGTGCGTATATTCCTGCCGTGAGCCCGGCGATGCCGCCGCCTATTATCAAAACTTTTTTCATATTTCCTCCGTTGTGGGGCTTTTCGCCCGTATTATGTCAACTATCCATTCCGCTTCGGGTAGCGGCGACGAGGGATTCAGCGCGTAGGTTTGGATCGAGCCCTGCAATGCGCACCAGAACGTTGTGCACAGCGCCACCGGATCGCCCGCGCGTATGCTGCCCTGCGCCTGGCCGGCTTCTATGACCGGAGCGAGTGAGCTGTAAAAATTTATGTCCATAGCTATTTCGCGCGCTTCGGGTGGTGTGCTTTCGCTGTAGTAAGCGCTGTTCATAAGCACGAACATTTTGGCCGTAAATTCGGACGCTGTGGCGAACTTCAGCACCATCTCGGCGCAGGACGTAAAAAATGCCAGCGGCTCCAGCGCTTTAAGTCCGCCTATCATATTGTTGGGAGCGCTCACGCCCAGCCTTATAAGCTCGGTATACAGCTGCTCTTTGGATTCATAATAGTGGAACATAAGGCCGGTGCTCATGCCCGCCGCCTTGGCGATATCTGTGATGCGTGTGGCGGTGTAGCCCTTGCGTATAAATTGATCCAGCGCGGCCGACAGTATTTCCTCGCGCCTCTTTTCCTTTTGCTCTGATCTTGCGGTCATTGTATTGAATCTCCATTCAATGAATATAAGTTCAATATATCCTGATTGTCGAGCTGCGTCAAGTAAAAAATCGTTTTAAATTTTGACTTTGTTATGATTGAATCTATTTTTGGCCGATAATGTCGCAAATTGACAGCGCGGCCTGAAAGGGATATAATTTAGATTGTGATGGGATGGGTAAACACATATGTTTTATATTGTAAATAATAAGATTTGCATTGAGGGAAGCTCCGCACAAATGTATGCGATGAAGCATTGTACGGAGCCTGAAACAAGCAAATATTCATCGGCGGCACGGAACTTGGGAGATTAAATTCCCCCCAAATTTTTGTTGACGCCGTAAATTGTATTAGGCTACCGCAATACTTTGTCGGTGGCTTTTTGTATTTCGCTGTTATGCTTTAAAAACAGGGGGCCGCTGCTTTTTGCGTGGTCTCCTGTTTTCTTTTGAAGAGGATAAAACTATGAAAACTGAAAGAGATCTAACTGTAGGCCCGGTGGGGACGCAGCTTGCGAAATTTGCGCTGCCGCTGCTGCTGGCCAACCTTTTACAGTCATTTTACAATATCGCCGATATGCTGGTGGTGGGGAGGATAGTGGGGAGCGCCGGGGTTGCGGCTATAAGCAACGCCTCCACGCTGGTGTTCATAATAAACGCCATATGCACGGGGCTGGCGATGGGCGGCACGGTGCTGATAGCGCAGTACAAGGGCGCTAACGATATCGCGCCTCAGCGGGAGACTGCCGGTACCATCTATTCGCTGGCGGCGATCGTTGCGGCGGTGATAACCGTGCTGGGCATATTTACCTGCGAGCCGCTGATCGGGCTGCTGAACGTTCCCGCCGAGGCCTTGGAATATACAAGAGACTATATGTTTATAATTTTTACGGGCACGTTTTTTGTGTTCGGATACAATACCACCTGCTCTGTTTTAAGGGGTCTGGGCGACTCTACCAGGCCGCTGATATTCGTGGGCATAGCAACGTTCATAAATGTTGTGCTGGATTGCGTCTTTGTGGGGCCGCTGGGCATGGGAACGGCTGGCGCGGCGCTTGCCACGGTGATAGCCCAGGGAGCTTCGTTTGCGATATCTGTTTCGTATCTGAAAAGATCGAGCTTCGTTTTCGCCTTCAAGCTGAGGAGCTTTGCCATAAAAAAGGACAAGCTAGCGGCCGTGCTTAAAATCAGCCTGCCCACGGTGATACAATTGACCGTTGTGAATGTTTCGTATTTTGTGACGGCGGCCATGCTGAACGTCTATGGCGTAACGGTGGCGGCTGCGGCGGGCATAGGGCTCAAAATAAATACGTTCGCGGCCATGCCCTGCTGGGCGATAGGCCAGGCGATGATGGCCATGGTGGGGCAAAATATGGGTGCGGGGCTTGCCGACCGCGCGCAAAAAACGGGCAGGATGGGGTTGTGGATGTCGCTTGCCGCAACATTTATAGCCGTTACGGCGGTGCAGATATTCTCTGTACAGATCATGGGGCTTTTTGCCCCGACAGAACCGAACGTGGGGAACGAGGGTGTGTGTTATTTGGGCATATGCTGCTTTTGGAACACGCTTTTTTATGCGGCTATGTATAGCTTCAACAGCTTCGCCATTGGCGTGGGAGCCGCCGGTTTTGCAATGACAAACGCGCTGCTGGACGCGGCCTTTATAAAGTTGCCGCTCTGCTTTTTGTTGAGTATAGCGGTGGCGGGCGGCTTTGAGGGCGTTTATTGGGGGCAGGCGCTTTCCTCGGTCATACCCGCGCTTATGGGAGCGGCATACTTTTGCAAAGGAGGATGGCGGGAAAAGAAGCTTATCTAAGCGCATCATGTAATGGTAGCAAAAACGCCACCGCGCTGTCGGTGGCGTTTTTGCTTTACAGATTCAGCAGCGAAGCGCGCAGCTTCCATGTTTCGCTCAGCGCCTCGTATGTTTTTTTGTATAGCGGGTAAAATTTGCGGTATGCGGCGTGTCTTTGCATATCGCTCATCGCGCAGCCCACCGTTAATGATATATATTTGAGCTTCGAATTGTTTTTCTCCAATATGGACACAAAAAGAAATATTATGGACGCGCTTAAAAAAACGCTGGAATACTGGCGGAGGTTCGTGCCGGAGGATGGCATCACGCTGGATGAAATATTATCGGCGCAAAATAAGGCAACACCGCGCAAATGAGAGTAGCCGGATAAGGCTTGCTCATTTGGCGGCGGGGGTGTCGCGCAAAAATCTGGCTTCGAATTCGTCAGGCGGTATGGGACGCGAGAAATAAAAACCCTGTATGCGGTCGGCATTCAGATTCTGCACGGTGGAAAGCTCGGGCATTTGCTCCACACCCTCCGCGCAAACCGTTATGCCCACGCTGTGGCAAAGCTCAATCACCGCGCCAATAAAGGAACGGTTAAATTCGCGATCCTCATCGCTTATGCGGGTGATGAAGGAACGGTCTATTTTCACTATGTCGGCAGGCGACTGATACAGTATGCCCAGCGAAGAATAGCCGGTGCCGAAATCATCCATTGCGAGGCGTATATTTTGACTGCGCAGTGCGCGAAAGCTATCTGTGAGTATATCCTGATCGGTAACGAAATTGCTCTCGGTGAGTTCCAGCACTATGTGGTGAGCGTCGAGTTCCGCTTTTTTAAGGGTAGAGCTTACGAAGGGTATAAATGTTTCGTCCAGCAACTGAAGATATGAAACGTTTATGTTCATTGTAAAATCTGGATGGCACGCGATCCATTTTTTGCAATACTCTACCGCGCACTCAAATACCCACTTGCCCACCTGAACTATGAGACCCGTGGATTCCAGTATGGGAATGAATTCAACCGGCGAAACCTCGCCCAAATCATTACATTGCCAGCGTAGCAGCGCTTCGGCACCGCATACCTTTAGGCTTTGCGAATCTGTCACGGGTTGAAAAACCAAACTGAACCCAGCCATGCCCGAGAAAATAGCGGTTTGAAGCCTCTCGGCCATCTCCAAATTTTTAAGTTTGGGCAATATGGAACTGGGGGTGTACTCTGTCAGAGTATTTTTGCCGGAATTTTTGGATATCTCAAGCGCGGTGGAAGCGTATTTTACTAGCGTAGAGCAATCGTCGCTATCCTGGCCTATTATTGTGCTGCCGCCTGAGGCGGAACAGTGATAGGTTATGCCGTCTATGATGTGGCTTTGCGAACAGTATTGCTGTATCTTTGCGAACAGCGCCTTAAGCTCGTTTTGCGTGGCTTCGCGGTATATTATCATAAAGCGGACGCCGTCAAAGCGATATATTGTGGCGCTGGGTGGCAGCATACGCTGTACGTCCTGTGCGAATTGACGCAACACGGCATCACCAAAGCTGTGGCTTCGCAGGTTGTTTACGCGCGTAAAATCATCCAGCCCCAAAAGCAATATGCCAGAGGGTGTATCTCCGTCCGACAAAAGACGCGCGACGGCACGGTTGCTCTCCTGCTGAGTGAAAAGGCCGGTAACAGCGTCTATTTTTCCACGGGTGCTAAGATTTGTCACAACGCCCGCGAACATGATGGGCGTGCCGTCCTCCGCGCGCTGCAATATGCCGCGGCAGCCCACCCAAACATACTCGTTTTTGCGATTTCTCACCTGATATTCAACATTGTGCTCGTTCGTTATACCGTCCAGCATGATCTGAATAGATTCATAATATGGGGGTCTGTCTTTTTCGTGTATCAAATCGCCCCACAGGGGAACGAGGCCTTTAACAAACCGCCCGGGCAAATCGAAATCCTTGTACATGTTTTCTGTAACAAGTGCTGTATCAGTCGCCATATCCACAATGTACAAATAATCGTGCGTGCTCTTTGCTATAGCATCATAGAACAGGGCGGAATCTATTTGGAATTTTTTGGCGTAATATTTTTCGTCTTCCACAATGCCTCCCCAAAGCAGCAATAAGTAAGATTAGTTACTATTATCCGCGTGTTAAGAAAAAAATATATTTTACATTTAAATAATACTATTTTACGGGCGAATAGTCAAATGAAATTGCCATAACGGAACATTTTCAATGGTGAAAGAAGTATCTTAGACTTGCCTGCAAAAGACAATAAATATGTTTGATTAGTTTTAATGTGGCGTGGGAATTGCCTTTATATTGTGGCGTGCGCAGGCTAATTTGAGTATAATATTGAACTATAGGCGAAATAGGATGCTGCGCCAATGCTTGCGATGAAGCTTTTGGCTTATAGAGATAGGCTTTGGAGGGGGAAGGTATGCAAACGGATAAAAATATGTTGGGTTCACAAAGCGTGGGCAAGCTGCTTTTCAAGCTGGCGCTGCCCGCCGTTACCGCGCAGATAGTGAACGTGCTGTATAACATGGTGGACAGGATGTACATAGGCAACATAGAGGGCGTGGGCGCTCAGGCACTCACGGGCGTGGGCGTGTGTATGCCGCTTATAATGATCATTTCGGCCTTTGCGGCGCTGGCCGGTATGGGCGGAGCGCCGCGCGCCTCCATAATGATGGGCAAAAAGGACGAGCCCGCCGCCGAGCGTATACTGGGCAACTGCACCACGCTGCTGCTCATAGTATCCGTGGCGCTCACCGCCGTGTTTTTGCTTTTTGGCCGGAATATGCTGCTCTCTTTCGGCGCGAGCGAAAACACGATAGGCTATGCCTGGGACTATATGTGGATATACACCTTAGGCACTATATTTGTGCAGATGGCGCTGGGCCTGAACACCTTCATAACGGCGCAGGGCTTCGCCACCATGAGCATGGCAACGGTGCTTATAGGCGCAGTGTGCAATATAATACTGGATCCCATATTCATATTTGGTATGAACATGGGCGTGAAGGGCGCGGCGCTGGCCACAATAATATCGCAGGGCGTATCCTGCGTATGGGTGTTGAAATTTTTGACCGGTAAAAAAACGCTGCTTCGCATAAAAAAACAGAACCTGCGGCTTTCGGCGGCCGTTATACTGCCTTGCGTGGCGCTGGGGCTGTCGCCCTTTATCATGCAGGCCACGGAAAGCCTCATAGCGGTATGCTTCAATTCGTCGCTTTTGAGATACGGCGGGGATATCGCCGTAGGCTCCATGACCATACTCATAACGGTGATGCAGTTTTGTATGCTGCCGCTGATGGGTCTGTCGCAGGGCGCGCAGCCCATAGTCAGCTACAACTTTGGCGCGGGTAGCGCGGCGCGTGTGAAAAAAGCCTTCCTGCTGCTTTTGGTGTCCAGCCTCGTGTATTCCACAACCCTGTGGGCTATTTCCATGTTTGCGCCGCAGGTGCTGGTTTTCATATTCACGAAGAACGCCGAGCTAATGCGTGCGACGGAGGCGGCCATGCGAATATATATGGCGGCGTCATTCCTCTTCGGCATACAAATAGCTTGCCAGCAAACGTTCATAGCCATAGGCAACGCCAAGGTTTCGGTGTTTTTGGCCATGCTGCGAAAAATATTGCTGCTGGTGCCGCTGATCTTCATACTGCCCGCGGTGCTGAGCGAGCCTGTTTCGGCCTTGTTTATGGCGGAGCCGGTGGCAGACACCATAGCCGTGGTAACAACGGCAAGCATGTTCATATACCATTTCAGACGTGCCATGAAACGGTTGGAGCGGGTTTCCGCTTGAGTATATTGAACTTTGATCTTGAAAAAATAAAAATGCCATACACCGCGCTTTGAATGGCGAACTATGAGAGGGATCCGAACGGGTGGCTC
>CAYXFB010000038.1:0-25071 GCA_964464145.1 uncultured Christensenella sp. | reverse complement strand
GATACAAAAATGGATGCTACGCCTACGCCTAGCATCCATTTTTTCGACAGTCTGGACCGCGTAGCGGTTTTTTAAGAGGCTGGCCTTTGCAGGTCAGCCTCTTTTTTGTCGCTTGCTGCGGGCTTGATTTGCACATGGTTTTTTGTTACTTGGCGCGAGCTTTTATATATTTTATCGCTAGCTTTATTGTTTTTGCCACGGGGCTTTATTTCTATCTACGCGTTTAGTGTATTGTTTTGCTTGCCGCGTTGCCTTTATGATTTAATCTTCATCAAACAATGAATTGAAAAAGTTTTGCTAGTCGCGGGGCTTTATTCCAACTTACGTGTTATTTTTTGTTTCCTGCTCGCAGCGCTACCCTATGATTTATTGTTCAATAAACAATAAATTTAAAAAGTTACGCTCGCCGTGGGGCTTTATTCTAACCTAAACGTTGCGTGTATGCTTCCGCTCGCCGCGGGGGCTTTTTTCCCGCGCGTTGCGCGGGGAAAAAATGAGAAGCACATCCGGCGTGTGCTTGGGAGGTTCGTTTTGGGTTTGATGTTGGCTTTGGTTTGAGGTTTGTTTTTTTTGTTGGGGTTGGGTTGGTCGTTTTGGCGGTGTGCGTAATGGGTTTGTTTTGGGTTCGAGGTGTTGGAGGTTTGAGCGTGTTTGTTGTTTGAGTTTGTACGCTCCGGGACACGGGGGCATTTTCCGGACGCACGTCGCCTTTTGAGGAGATTTGGGGATAGAGCGCCGCTCACGCTCCGCGCGCGGTCATCTTTTGATGTAAGCTATGGGATAGTGGGGGTGCGCGCTGCGCTAAGGTCCGGAGAAATGCCCCCGCGTCCCTCCGCTGCTATGCGTACGTTAGCCGGATGTGGGGTTAGGGGGTAGGGGGAGGATAGCGGTGGGGATGGGGGTTAGCTGTTCGTTGGTTTGTAGTTGTTTATTGTTTGAAGGATGCTCTTTTCTTTGTTATTTGATATTCGTTTGGTTTGAGAGTGGCTGGGGATGCCACTCGCTTCGCTTGTGGCGTGCTTTGCCTTGCTGTTTGTGCTTAGCGTTTCGTTTGGTTGGTGGGTGGCTTTTCTTTTGGGTTTGCTCAAACAGTGGCTTACCACAAACCATCCTACCCCCATACTCTGAGCGGGTGGGGAAGATGGGTTTCGTAAGGAAACTTTAGCGCAGCAACTAAAACAATGGCTTACCACAAACCACACCAGCGGAGCTAGGGAGCGGCGCTGCTCTACATACAGCACAACACAAACGAAGTTTACGCCGCGTTTTCCGTCGGAACCCATCTTTCCCGCCCGCGTCCAACCCTATACCCGCGCCTCCGCGCGGAAATCGCCCGCCGCAGGCGCATATCCACATACGAAAAGCTTTCATCGTTTAGAAAAACGATAAAATAGAAGTATAAGCGCCCCCGCGCAGCGGGAAAGGCGGTACAGCGAAGGGGCATATCGTACATATGAGAAGCTTTAATCGTTTGGAAAAGCTATAAAATGGAGTATAGGTGCCTTCGCACAGCGAAAATAACGGCACAACGAAGGCGCATATCCAACAAAGTAAAAATTTCATCGTTTAAGAAAACTATAAAACAGAAGCACAAGCGCGAACAAGAGTATATGCATAGTTTGTGATTAAACATAAGAAAAAATGTGTATATTATAAATAAATAAAAATATCATGGAGGCACAATATGGGAAAATTAGAGGATGCGGGCCGCAAGGCTGATGAATTCATAGAAAACGCCGGTGAGAAGGGCCGCGAAATAGCGGGCAAGGTCAAAGACGCGGCGCAAATTGCTATAGATAAAACGGCGCAAACGGCAACAATGGTGAAGGATAAAACTGTGCAGGCCGCTCATGCGGCAAAGCAGGCCGGGCAGGAGGCTGCCCTGAATGCTACGGGGAAGGCCAGAAACGCTGCTATAAAGCTGGATGAGCAGGCACACGATAAACTGGACAAGCAGGAGTGAGGATTTGGTCAAGGAAGCAGATAAATGGTCGAACATAAGGCGCTACGCTAAGGACGACTATCTTTCGGATTCGGATTTTTCGGCTATAAAGGCGCAGGTTCGGCGTTGTTGGCGAATAATGGGCATGCTTCATTTGCGCATGGAAAACGATGTTGATAAGCGTGTGAAGAAAAAGCTGCCCGTTCCCGAACTGATAGCGCGCCTAGATGAAGCCGAAAATCTTATAAAAGCGGCGCGGGGCATATGCGAGGAAAAAGTAAAAAACGATCCGCCGCTTGGGTGATACAATCCAAACGTATATCAAAACCGCGCACTTCAATGAAGCTGCGCTGTTTTCGTATTGCCTTTCCTTTGGTCAACGCTCCCTGAAATCATCCTCAGAGGGCGTCCACTTATCCGTATTGAAGAATATTTTGGGCACTATGCTGTATTTTTGAACCGTTACGCCGGGTATTCCCGGCAGAGTTTCGTTTATGAAGCGGTGCATTTCCTCGCTGTTTTTGAACCGCGCTTGTATAAGCAGATTCATGTCCTCCTCCCAACCGGAGGAAAGGTACGAAACAGAAACGTTTCCAGTGCAAAAATCCACAACCGCGTCATAACGCTCCGCCTCTACGAAAAGCTCCACATCAACGATCGTAGTGTAGCCGAATACGTCGGGCGAAACTATCACCGTGGGGTGTATGGCGCCCGTGGCCTTCAGGCGCAGCAGTCTGCGTTTGGCCGTGCGCTCGTTTATGTTCAGCGTACGCGCGATCCGCGCTACAGGCACCCAGCAATCTTCGTGCAGCATCTTTAAAATAGCGTAATCAATACTGTCGAAAGCCTTTATTGAATCCGACATGTTTCCCATCTCCCCGTTAATTTATAGTTCACTGTTCCGACTCGCCCGACCACGCTTTTTTCTTTAGCATTCGTCGCACAATGATCTCCCCCAAGACCACCGTTGCGACAACGCCGATTATTATGGGCAGCGAAACGCTCCAATTGAAATCCAGTGCGTCGTTGGGCTGCCATACGAACAGCACCACTGCAAATATTAACACAATTTCACATAGGATTGCCAGAAATTTTCCCGCGGGCGCCTTGAAGGCACGCGTAGTTTTGTCTATTTTGCGCAGCTTAGTGAAGGCCGGGAACATTATTAGATAAGGGAAAAAGTATACTATGGAGCTGAATGCCAGCAGCGTGAAAAAGAGCGAAGAGGCGGTTTCTGCCATGAAGCCGTACACAACTATAGCCGCGGAGGAAACTATTCCGGTCAATATCAGCGCGCCTATGGGAGCGCCCGTTTTCTTTGTTTCGCGAGCGAAGGCGCTGGGCAGCTCGCCGTCCTGCCCGGCTTCCATCGCGCCCACGGCGCCGCCCAGCATCCAAACCATTACCTGAGCAAATACGGAGAAAAGCAGCACCGCCATAACTATGCCCGCCAGCGTTTCATTGCCAAAGGCGGTCAGCATAACTGTGTGAAGGCCTGTTATTAGGTCTATCTCGCCCACGGGCACGGTGGCCAAAAGCCCCCAGGAGGCCAGCAGGTTGAAAATTACGCACACCGCCACCAGACCCAGCACGGCGCGCGGCATATCCTTTTTGGGGTTGCGCATCTCCTGTGAATTTGCGGAGAGCACCTCCATGCCGCAGCAAAGATATATTATCACCGGTAGGAATAAGAGGCTGCCGTCCAGCGTGGGGGCCATAGACTCAAATGTGACCTCATTTGCCATGGGGTTACCGTTGGCTATGAAGGCCACCCCCGCTATTGCCACTATCGCGAAAATAAGTATCTTGCACACGGCGGCCACGTTCATTATCCATTTGGCGTCCGCCATCTTTTTTGTGCACAGCCATACGCACAGCCACACCAGCGCTATGGCTATCAGCACCTCGGGCAGGTAGCCCGCGTTGGGAAAGAACACCTGCAGCAGCGCGCCCGATATCCATGTATAGGCGGAGGGTACCCACAGGGCTATATTCACCCAGTAAAACCAGCTCAGCCGCGCGCCCCACACAGCGCCAAAGGCGCGCCGCGTCCAGGCGTATATGCCGCCCTTATCCGGGTAGGTGGAGGCCAGTTCTGCCGTTACAAGGCCGTTTGGTATGAATATTATTATTGCGGCAATTATCCACCATGCTATTACGGACGGCCCCATGCTGGTGTTGGATGTGATGAGGTCTGCGAAGAGTATGGCGCAGACCAATCCCAAAAATACGTCTATGCCGCCCAATGCTTTCTTTTTAACGGAAAGTTCGTTCATCAGATATACCTCCGGCTTTTGTTCTTGTGGAACACCAACGCTGGTATCCCTTAGAGAAAAAACAGTAGTGTTCGGCCTATGGGCATGTATTGCGCATAGATTTGGTTGTCCCGCCGTTTAGTGTTTTTCCTGTTGTTGTATGTAATGTAACGCGACTAAACGTAGCGTGATTTCTGGTTTCTAATATATGGATATAGTACAAGGATTTGTTTCTTGATTAGAGAATAGTACATTTTTAATGTATTGTCAATAACTTAATATTGCATTTGTGTAATTATTATGGTATCTTGATTGCAACAAAATCGCAAATACAAGAATTGGCAAAATCTCCGTAAACAAAACAACATATTTAAAAAGGAAGGTAGATATCATGCAAAAGACAAAACCCGTAAAGCATTTTATTGACAACATCGAGCTTTCAAAGCAGGAATTATTGGATATATTCGAGCTTATCTCCATTCTCAAGGCGGCGGATTATGACAACGTTAAATTTCACATGTTGGAGGATGTTTCAATAGCCACGATATTTGAAGAGCCATCCACGCGCACACGTGTTTCATTCGAGGTGGCAATGAAGGATCTGGGCGGCCATGCGCTCTACCTCAAGCCGGGCGAGATACACTTTGGCAGCCACGAGGCGCTGGCCGACACCACTGAGGTGCTCTCCCGCATGTGCCGGGGAATAGTGATACGCACGGTGGAGCACGAAACGGTGCTGGAGGTAGCCAAAAAGACCAGCGTACCCGTTTTCAACGCGATGACCTACTATATACACCCCACTCAGGGCGTGTGCGATATTTTCACGATGTCCGAGCATTTGCCACCCGGCAAAGCGCTGGAGGATATAAAGATAGCCTTCGTGGGAGATTCCTCTCACTTTGGCATAATGGCCACCGAAATAGGGCATATAACGGCCTCGCTGGGTCTTTCATATACCATAGCTTCGCCCAAGCAATATTCTATGAGCGAGGAGGAGATAGCCAAGATCTCCGCGCGGTCAAAGGAAACGGGAGGCTGTTTCCGCGTGATAGAGGATCCGTTTGAAGCGGTTGCCGACGCCGATTTCATAGTGCCTGACGTGTGGTGGTATTACGGCTATGAGGACGAAAAGGACGACCGCTACGCCGCCTTTTTCCCCAACTATCAGCTGAACCGCGAGCTGCTGAGCCATGCGCCCGCGCACTGCAAGGCGCTGCACTGCCTGCCCGCCAACCGAGGTGTGGAAATAACAAACGACATAATGGACGACGACAGCGTGAACATAATATTCGACGAAGCGGAAAACCGCCTGCACACGGAGCGCGCGCTGCTTGTGAAATACATACTGCCCACACTGCCCATGACCACGGACGAACAGGTGGAAAAGCACACGGACGCGCTGAACGCCTACATGGAAAAGCAGGATTTCTTCGATTTTTAAGTAAGGGAAATTTGTTGCAAATATTTTCTCTCCGGCTTGCTAGACCGGTTTCAAAGTTGTACAATCAGTGGTATAGCAAATATTACCCGGAGGTAAACAGAATATGGAGAAAAAAGGTGAGATCTGCGGTCTGGCGCACATAGGCCTGTTCGTGGCCGATAGGGAGCGTTCGGTAAAGTTTTACACAGAGGTTTTGGAGTTCAGCGTTATATGGGAGTGCGAGCTTGAAGGCCCGTGTAAGATAGCCTTCATACGCAACGGTGACTGCACTATAGAGGTGGTTGCACGTGCCGAGGGCGCAAACAGCGGCGACGGCGTTGTGGATCACATTGCACTGCGCGTGCGCAACATTGAGGCAATGCAGAAAAAGCTCATAGAGCGCGGCGTGGAATTTGAAACGGCCGAGCCCGTGTTCGACAAGAGGGTGTTCCCCAACGGCGCCAAGTGGCTTATGTTCCGCGGCCCGGACGGAGAGCATTTGGAAATTTCCGAGATCATGTAAAAAAATTGCGGAAGCGGAGAGCTTGGCTCTCCGCTTTTTTGTATGCCTATCAGATGTAGGTGACCTCTACGCCGCCCATGCTGGCGTGACCGGTCAGGCGAAGCGGGGGAAGTGAAGGGTCGGGCGCGGCCATGCCGGAGTTTTTGAAGATTATGCCGCCCATGCTTCCGCTGGTGTTGTTTATCACCGGCCAGTTGCGCGGAATGTATAGCTCCAGGCCGCCGAGACTGCAAGCGACCGATACTTCGGCGCCGTCCGGGCTGAGCGTCACATGGTCGAAATACACCTCCATGCTCCCGAGGCTCACGCTGAGCTCGGCTCGCTCCAAGCGGTCTGAACGCAGATAGCGCACCGCAGAGCCCAGCTTTACGGATATAACGGGATGGTTTTCGTCGCCGTTTTCGCTTATGTCGCCGCCGTCATTGCCGTGATGCGGGTGGCAGTATTTTGTGTGGCTGTTCTTGCTTTTAAAAAGAAAGTGGAAGGCTATGCTCAAAAGTATAGCGCCTATTATGAGTATCCAGGGAGAGAGCCAGGGCCAGCCCAGCGGTTGCTGGAATATGAGATACAGCAGCGCAAGCGGTACAAACAGCCCCGCCCATACTCTATACATGCAGCTTTGGATTATCACTGCAACCAGCAATATGGTGCCCAGTACACTCCAAAAATTCAATTGCGTAAACGACCCAAGCCCGCTTGCAATAAGCAGCACGGCTGCCAGTATAAAAAATATTCCCCAAAAAACGTTCCTCTTCCTCATTTCATTTTATCTCCTTTCGCTGAGCGCGGTTTTTAGCGCGGCGTAATATCTTCTTGATGCGTAAACGTGTTTGTGCGTTTCTTCAAATTCCACCAGACTTGCGGAGGTGAGGTTGCGGGTTATGGCAAGCACACGTGCCGTATTCAGTATGGTGGATTTAGAGACCCTTATGAAAGCGGAGGGAAGCAGCTTTTCAAGCTCATACAGCCTGCTTTTGGTTTGAAAGCTGTCCGTTTTGGTGTGCGCGTATACGCAGTCGCCCTCCGTTTCGAAGAAGAGCACGTTTTCCAGCGAAAAAAAATATTCGCTTTGGTCTTTATACAGCGCTATGCGCGGCGCTTGGCCGGACAGCTCTGAAATTTGAGCGTACAGCGCGCGTATGCCGTCGCTTGTCTTGGCACAGCGTATTATTATTTCGTCCTCGGCCAGGCCGGGCATTTCTTCTATACTTATCTTCAAGCCAACCCCTCCTTTCGAATCAGATTATACAACATGCGGCGCGTATAAAAAAGCGTTTTTCGCCAAGCGGAGGCTATACCAAACTAAGCGGTAACGTTTTGGGGTTTTGTGGGTTTTGAAATGAACTTGTAAAATAATATGAACAAAACATGACAGATCCGCGTCTCATATAATATTATGATAAAAAAGTTTACAGTAATAAAACGAGGTGGATGATGAGAAAGAGAGTGACAAAAGCTACAGCCATTGTTATGGCTATAATGCTTGTGGCCGTTATGGCCGTTTCCTGCGGAACGCGAGCAAGCGCGGAGGAGCCGGAGCACATGACGAATGACGCGCAGCTTGAGACTGCCGAAAGCTCTGTTATGCCGGCGCAGACTCAGCCGGAGCAGCCCACGGCGGTATCGCAGCAGCAGGATGACGCGAATGCCATAGTGGTGGAGGGCGAGCTGGAGGAAACCACGCAAGACCTGCAGGCTCAGGCGCAGGGCGAGGGTGAAACGGTAGATCTGGGGCTATTTCCCACTGGCGATAATTTTATGAAGCCGCACAGCATAGACGGCATAGATATAAACGGAAAGGTTGTAGCGCTTACAATGGACGACGGGCCGTCCAAATACACGCCCGAGGTGCTGGACATATTGAAGGAGGAGGGCGTTAAGGCAACCTTCTTCGTGATAGGTGAAAACATAGCGGGCAGGGAGGACGTGCTGAAACGCGAATATGACGAGGGGCACGAAATAGCCTGCCACAGCTGGAACCACGGCACCTTCACAAAGCTTGATTTCGATACGCTCATGACAGAGCAGATAAGCAAGACCAACGACGCAATAGAGGCGGCCACGGGCAAGCGCAGCATAATTGATCGCCCGCCGGGAGGCGCCATAAACAAGGAGCTTGCGGCCAAGATACAGCGCCCGCAGATACTTTGGAGCTCAGACTCAGAGGATTGGAAATACAACCGCGATATGGAGCAGGACGCGGCTGTGTCGGCCGCCACAGAGAAGGCCATGAACGAAATTGGCGACGGCGGCGTGATACTCTGGCACGACCTGCACAAGACCGCGCCCGGCATAACGCGCAATCTTATATCTCAGCTCAAGGCGGACGGCTACCAGTTTGTGACCATATCCCAGCTCATGCAGATAGCCAAGCTGCGTGGTGATGATGTTGGCTTCCTGTTCTCTCGTGCGCCCAAGGCGGGTGCGGATGCCGCGCAGACGGGCGAGGGCGCAAAAGCGAACGATGGAGAAACGGCGGATAGCGGGCAAAAGGCGGATGACAGCGGTCAGGCCGACGTTGAGACGGATGGCGACCAAGGTGCGGAAAGTGCCGCGCCCGCGGGCGACGAAGCTGATTCTGCCCAAGGCATGGACGGATAAATAGATCACAGATACAGGGGCAGCAGCGGAGCAGGACCGCAGCTGCTCTTTTTTTGATAAGTTATTCGATTTTGACGCACTTTCGAAAGATTTTAGTAATAATTCTTAAAAATGACTAAACAAGTTGTGAGCGCTGTGGTATAATGTTACAAAATAATTGTTCTTTTTATATGAGGTAATATTATGTGTTGGTATAAAAAAGCGATCTCAATATTGCTTTGTGTGTCGCTGGCGGCCGGTGTGGCGGGCTGCTCTTTGGCCAAGGCCGAGGATAAGCCGGTGGACATCGAAGAGCAGCGGGCGCAATTTGCGCTGAGCGCGCAAAACCGCAAGCTGGCAGAGGACGGCGGCGTCACGCGTACTCCGCTGCTGGAGGCGGAGGGGGACATACTGGTTTCGGCGGATTGCCCGGTAGTGTCTAAAAACCAAACCGTTTCGGCGGAGCTCAAAGCTTTTGTGGACGGCGAGGTGCAGCAATTCAGGACAGAGGCCGAAGCCATGGGCGCAGCGGACGAAAAAAACGGGCTGTATAACTTCACGCTGACATACAAGCCCTACGCGGTCGGTGCGGATCTGCTGGGAATAAAGTTCACAGAGACTGCGTTCAGCGGCAAGACGGACAGAAAAAACTACATACAAACGTTCAGCTACGACCTCAAAAGCTCTCAGCGGCTGGTGCTGGATGATGTTTTCGATTCTCAGCAGGACTATATGACGCAGATAGCCGCAAAGGTCAAGGAATCGCTGCTGCGCAACGAGGCGCTCAAGGAAAATATGGACGAGGCGCTTTTGAACCAAGGTGTAACGCCCACCATACAGAATTTTTCCAACTTTATAATAACGCCGGAGCAGAAGATATTGTTTTACTTCAATAGGGGCACGGTTGCCCCGGCCGAGGCGGGAGCCATAGAGGTGTGCATACCCCTTTCCGAATTCGACACACTGCTGAATGCGGAAAACAAGGCCATGGTGCTGGGCGGAGCGTCTGCGGCGGCGGGCGCGGACGAATCGCAAACCGGCGAGCCGGCGGAGGGAAGCGCCGAGGGCGATACGCCGGAGGACGGCAAGGCGACGCAACAATCTGTGGAGCTAGCTCTTTTCCCCACGGGCGATAATTTTATGAAGCCGCACAGCATAGACGGCATAGACATAAACGGCAAGGTGGTAGCGCTGACGATGGACGACGGGCCGTCCAAAAACACACCCGCCGTGCTGGACGCGCTCAAAGAGGAGGGCGTAAAGGCAACATTTTTCATAATAGGTGAAAACGTTAAGGGGCGCGAGGATATTTTAAAGCGCGCCTATGACGAGGGGCACGAAATAGGCAACCACAGCTGGGATCACACATCCTTCCAAAAAATTTCGCTGGATGATGTGCTGGAAAAGCAGATAGGCCGAACGAACGACGCTATCGAAGCGGCCACGGGCAAGCGAACGATAATAGATCGCCCGCCCTACGGCGCTATGAGCAAGGATCTGGCGGCGCAGATAAAGCGCCCGCAAATAATGTGGACGGCGGACACGGAGGACTGGAAAAACAAGGATGTGGACACCTCGGTGGAAAAGGCCATTGGCGAACTGGGGGACGGCGGCATGGTGCTTTGGCACGATCTGCATTCCACCGCGCCGGGAATAGCCAAAAAAATAATACAGAAGCTGAAGGATAAGGGATATCAGTTCGTAACGGTGACCCAGCTCATGCAGATAGCCAAGCTGCGCGGCGATGACGTGGGCTATTACTTCACGCGCGCTCCCAAGGCCGAAGCCGCGGCGGATACGGGCGAGGGGGATTGAGCCTGAGGCAGAGATATATACGTAAGCAAACCGCCCGAGCAGAATTTTGAGCTTGGGCGGTTTTTTGGTCGCGGCGTGGCGCGGGGTGGAATTTTTTTCGCCGTAAGAGTATAATATCAAACAACAAGGGCACGGATTGGAGATGTTTTTATTGGAAAGTATAAAGCTGTACGGTTTTAACAACCTCACAAAGACGCTCAGCTTCAATATATACGATATATGCTATGCGAACAGCGCGCGCGACAGGGCGAGCTACATACGCTATATAGACGAGATATACAACGCGGAAAGGCTGAAGAAGATACTCAAAGAGGTAACGCAGCGCATAGGCGCGCACATACTGAACATAGCCACGCAGGATTACGACCCGCAGGGTGCCAGCGTGACGATGCTGATAGCCGAGGGGCACATACCCAAGGAGGATATCGCGGCGCATCTGGATAAGAGCCACATAACGGTGCACACCTACCCCGAAAGCCACCCGCAAAAGGGCGTATGCACATTTCGGGCAGATATAGATGTTTCCACCTGCGGCGAGATATCGCCTTTGAGTGCGCTGCCCTTTTTGATAGACAGCTTCGATTCGGACATAATAACGCTGGATTACCGGGTGCGCGGCTTCACGCGAGACGCTTCGGGCGAAAAGCTTTTCATAGACCACCCCATAAGCTCTATACAGGATTTTATACCGCGCCGCATAGGTGAACGGTATTGCATGATAGACGTGAACCTTTATGAGGAGCGTATCTTTCACACAAAGATGATGATACAGGACTACGATCTTGATAATTATCTTTTCAATTTGAATGCGGACGAGCTTACGGAAAAGACCAGCGCCAAGCTGCAAAAGCTTATACACTCGGAAATGCGGGAGATTTTTTATGGCAGAAATTTTAAATGAGGAATGGTTTTACGAATATTTTACGTCGGACGCAAAATTCGGCATAAAAATAAAAGAGCACATAGTGGATACGCAGAGCGAATTCCAAAAGATAGACTTTTACGACTCTTACGAATACGGGCGTTTTTTTACGCTGGACGGCTTCATAATGATGACGGAGCGGGACGAATTTATATACCATGAAATGATCGCCCACATTCCCATGGCCGCTATGGGCGGGGCAAAGCGCGCGCTCATAATTGGCGGGGGCGACGGCGGCGCGGCGCGTGAGCTCTGTCGCTACGATTGCATAGAGCATATAGACATGGTGGAGATAGACGGCGCGGTGGTGGAGTTGTGCAAAGAGCATCTGCCGCAGACGGCGCGCGGTATGGACGATCCGCGCGTACATCTGCACATAACGGACGGCGTGGCCTTCGCGGCGAACTGCGAGTATAAATACGATCTGATACTGGTGGATTCCACAGACCCCATAGGCGTGGGCGAAGGGCTTTTCTCAAGCGCCTTTTACGCAGATATGTACCGCATACTGGCCGAGGACGGCGTGCTTATAAACCAGCACGAAAGCCCCTATTACGCGGGCGACGCAGAGCAGATGGTGCGCGCGCACAAAAAGCTGCGGGCGGCCTTCCCCATAGCGCGGGTGTATCAGTTCCACATGCCCACCTACGCTTCCGGCCACTGGCTCTTCGGTTTTGCCTCTAAGAGCGTAGACCCTGTGGCGGATGTAAAGGATGGTTGGTGGAATGGGCTGGATATTAATACAAAATACTACAATACGGAGCTGCATAGAGGATGTTTTTGCTTACCCAGTTATGTAAAAAGCTCACTAGGTGAATAGCGGCTATATTCGTGAAATTTTAGTAATAATATTGCTTGCAATGGGCGGGTGTTTGTTATAGAATAAGCCTATCTTAATTGCATTAAATTAAGATATATCAATCCCCACCCTTTTATTATTGGGAAAAACCGGACATATTGTCCGGTTTTTCCTTTTTCCTATAAAAATTCAAAATATTAGCGTTGATATAATCGGTTTGCGCGGAAATTTGTAATCACCATCGACACTGCGAGCACCGTCTGAATGGTCATAAACGGACGATTTTATCCTTGTTTTTCATCAGAAGGCAGAGCAGCACAACATATATCGCACAGGAGATGAGGCTGGTGGGTATGCGCGTTGCCATGAGCACGGTGTAGGGAGTTCCCATCATAAGAGAGAGCCATAGCGTGTTCAAAAGCAGCGAGCAGCCGATCTGTATGAGCACGGTGGTTATTGCCACCTTGGGCAGGCTGTTTTGCCGCTTGTAGAAAAACAGTCCGGCCAGCAGCCCGTAGAGCGCCATTGTGAGTGTGAGCGCGGGAAAATAGGCCGCTATTGCCTTGCCGCCTATGAGATAGGAGAGAAAATCTGTCACCGCGCCGGTCGCCGCGCCCCAGATCGGGCCAAGCGCCGCGCCTGCGAACATAACGATGAGCGGTGCCAGCGTTATTTTGATGCTTTCTGTGAGATAGAACGAAAAAAAGCTGCCGAGTATTACAGATATGGCAACAAAAGCCGCTCCGTAAACGAGTTTCTTGGTTTTTTGAGACATGAAAAAAACCTTCCTTTCCTTTTGATTAGAAGCAAATAAAATGGCAACGCCTCTACAAAAGAAAGTCCGGCAATGAAACCTGCTTTTGTGAGCAGCGGACGCGGCATTGTACCGTAAGCGAGATCGCTTTTCGTCACGGGGCGACATCCCATCCCCGCGCACTCCACGCGCGCATAACGCGCGAACGCACAAAACCTACTCTGCACATTTTTAATTTACGCTATGATTTTATCATCGTTCCAAATATTTTTCAACATGGTATAATTAAAAAAACACGGAAGTGAGCAAATAGCATTTTGCACACCCTCTTAGCTGCCTGCGAGTGGGGATGGCAACGCGTAAGATTTGTTCCCGGTAAAAAGAACGGAGGCTGTTTGGATGGATTTCGATTTTTTGTCGCCCGATGTGGTGGTAAAGCGGGGCGGAGCGGCCGAAATTGGCGTGCAGTGCGCAAAGTATATGAAAAAGGCCTGCATATTCCGCTATGGGGAGCGCTTTTTTTCGTCAGGAACATATGATGTGCTGGCGCGCTCGCTCAAGGCGCACAAGGTAAAGTTTGAGGTGTATGAGCATGTAAAGGGCGAACCCTCGCCCGAGGTGATAAACGGTGCCGCGGCATTCATGCGGGAGCACGGCTGTGACGGCGCTCTGGCAGTGGGCGGCGGCAGCGTGATAGACGCGGCCAAGGCGGCCTGCGCGCTGGCGCCAAACGGCGACGATATAATGGACTATGTGGAAGGTTTTTCGCCCAAACCATTCGCGGCGCGCCCCTACCCCGTGGTGGCCATGCCCACAACGGCGGGCACGGGCAGCGAGTGCACCAAAAACTCCGTTATAACCTCCAAGGGCAACTTCAAAAACAGCGTGAGGGACGACGGTATGCTGCCCGCGGTGGCCGTGCTGGACGCGAAGCTGATGCTGGACGTGCCGCGCGAGGTTACCGCCACGGCCGGAGCGGATTGCATATGTCAGCTAATAGAGAGCTACACAACGAAGTTTGCCAACCCCATGTCGGACGCTATAGCGCTGGGCTTTATGGCACCCGCCTTTTCCGCGCTGCGCGCTGCCTGCGCGGACGGGCAAAACATAGAGGCGCGCGAGAAAATGAGCATAGCCGCCTGCGCCTGCGGGATCGCCATGACCAACTCTGGCCTGGGCGCGGCGCACGGTCTGGCGGCGGGCTTGGGCGCGCTCACCCCCCTTTCGCACGGGCTTATATGCGGCGTGGCGCTGCCATACGTTATGCGTTTCAACATAGAGCGCGGCGTATTGAAGTATGCGGATATGGCCGAAAAGCTTACGGGAAGAACGTTTGCGGATAAAGCGGAGGGAAGCGTGGAGGCGGTGCGGCTCACGCAGGAGTTGCTGGCGGAGATAGGCATCCCGCGCGATTTTTCCGGCATGGGCATAGAAAAAACCATGCTGGCCGACATAGCAAAGGCTTCCATGGGCTCCAGTATGTCCAAAAACGCCGTAGCGGTATCGCCGGAGGAATGCGAGTCGCTGCTTGAGGCCATGGCGGGAGAATAAAACATGAATACGGAAAAAGAGACCGCCTTGGCTTTGAAGGCGGTCTCTTTTTTTCTTTGGCTGCGTGGGCTACTGCTCGTCCGAATAGAAAAGCTTCTGCTTTTCCTGCTTGCAATTGTCGCATTTGTATGCGCAGGCCTTGTTTTTGCAATAGCATACGCCGTCCAGAAAATATAGGTCGGCTCCGCATTCCGGGCAAAACGCGCTGCATTCGCTCCGGGGTGGTGTGGATGCTTTCGAAATATCCGTCATGTGCGTTTCCTCCAAAATATAATTTACACGGCGCCGGACAGCACCGGTTTTCGTTCAAAAGAAATCAGCGTTTTTTGCGCGAAGAAAAACGGTATTGGGCTATTATGCCAAGTATGGAGAAGACCAGCACGGGAACCAGCATAACTAGGCCGGAATTGTTTGCGAATATGCTGTATGGCTCCAGCTTGAACATAAAGTTTGTGAGCCCCACGGTGGAAAGCACCTCAGGCTGGAACAGCGTGCCCACCAGTATGCCCGCGTAATAAACGAGCGAATAGCCGCCGAACACGGCGGAGAATATTATGAGCAGATGTTTTTGGAAGGCCAGCATTAGCGCGCCCATCACGATGAAGCACACCACGGACACCACAAGAACGGTGGTGGAGTCCATAGAAATGAATAGCTCGGGCGCGAGTATGCGCACCAGCGAAAAGAGCGCTATGCCCAGTATGCCGCCCGAAACGAATATGGCTAGCTTCACGAAGAACAAAACTAAAGCTCCCGCAATGAGCCCCAGCACAAGCGATATTATGAGCGCGCCTATGCCAAGATCGGGGAAGGCGTTTTCCACAAAGCTGTAAACAAATGTCATCACGGCGAAAAACGCGTAGAAGAACATCACTATCTTCAAGTATTTATAGCCGCCGAAGCAATAGAGTGCCCCCAGCACCACAAAGAGCAGCAGCAGCAAAAATGTTATTATTCCGTTCACACAGCGCCTCCGTTTAAAATATATACTTTGTTATTATATCATCGAAATAAAAACAGTGCAATGCGAGGCTTGTCGCCTCAAAACACAAGCGCCGCAATTGCCTTTATTTGACTGTATACATGCAAAAAATAACGGCTTTTGCTCTGTTATTAAAATGCAGGCTATGTTATAATTACATTGTTTTGTGAACAAATGGGGGAATATCTATGGCAAAAAAATTGACTTTTCGGGGCGGCATCCATCCGCTTCGCAGCATTCATGAGGGAAAGCCCCTCACCGGAGGCAAGCCTATTGTGGAAATGCCGCCGCCCAAGCTGCTGAGCATACCCATGTCTCAGCATGTAGGCGCGCCGGCCAAGCCGGTCGTGAAGGCGGGCGACAGGGTGCTCATGGGGCAGGTGATAGGCGAGGCGCAGGGTTTCGTTAGCGTACCCGTGCACTCCAGCGTTTCGGGCGTGGTGAAAAAGATCACCAATATACCAAACATAAACGGCAAGCCGGTGCAGGCTGTCATAATAGAAAACGACTTTTTGGACGAGCAGCAATTTATGCCCGCCCTAGATTACGATTCTATGAGCCAGGCGGAAATAATTGAGCGAATAAAGCAGGCGGGAAATGTGGGCATGGGCGGCGCGGCCTTTCCCACCCACGTAAAGCTTTCGCCGCCGCCTGATAAGACCGTGGATATATTGATAGTGAACGGCGCGGAGTGTGAACCATTTTTGACGGCCGATCAACGCATAATGACGGAACAGCCCGAAAAGGTGATGTATGGCATACGCGTTGTTATGAAGGCGCTGAATGTGCGGCGTGCCTTCATAGGCATAGAGGACAACAAGCCGGAGGCGATAGCCAGAATGTCGGGTGCGGTGGACGCACATGGTGTTCGCGTGGTAACGCTGGAAACAAAATATCCGCAGGGCTCTGAAAAGCAGCTCATAGACGCCATAACGGGCAGGCAGGTGCCCTCGGGCGGGCTGCCTATGGATACCGGCGTGGTGGTGGTGAACATTTCATCCGCCGCGGCGATCGCGGAGGCATTCTTGTTCGGCGAACCGCTCATCCGCCGCGTGGTGACGGTGACGGGAGCGGTGGCCAATCCGCAAAACCTTATGGTGCGCATAGGTACGCCCATGCAGGATGTAATAGACGCGGCGGGCGGTTTTTCTTCCGAGCCGCTGAAGATAATTTCCGGCGGACCCATGATGGGCCTGCCCGTGCCCACTACGGACTGCGTTATAGTGAAGGGCTCTTCCGGCGTACTGGTGCTGGATAAAAAATACACCAAGAAGGAAAAGGAACTAAACTGCATTCGCTGCGGCAAGTGCGTTGATGCCTGCCCTATACACCTTATGCCCGCCACTATATCACAGCTGGCTACGGCGGAAAGCTTTGAACGGGCGGAGGAGATCAACGCGATGGATTGCATGAGCTGTGGAAGCTGCAGCTATGTCTGCCCGGCAAAGAAGCCCATAGCTCAGAATATAAAATTCGCCAAGGAAATGATAATGGTGAACCGTATAAAGGAAAAGGAAAAAAGGGAGCGTGAAAACGCGGGAAAAGGAGGGCAGGACTGATGCAGCAAATGATTCTTTCGGGCTCTCCGCACGTTAAGTCTAATGCCAGTGTATCGCGCATCATGCTGGATGTTTTGATAGCGCTGGTGCCCGCAACTATCGCGGCGGTATACTTTTTCGGCGCGGGCGTGCTTTCCACGGTGGCGCTGTGCATAGTCAGCGCGGTGGGATGCGAGGCGCTCATACAATATGTAGCCAAGCGCGAAATAACAATAAACGACCTCAGCGCGGTGGTGACAGGCCTTTTGCTGGCGCTGAACCTTCCGGCGGGCGTGCCTTGGTATTTGGCAGTGTGCGGCTCCGCCTTTGCTATAATAATAGTAAAGCAGCTGTTTGGCGGCCTAGGGCACAACTTTATGAACCCGGCGCTGGCGGCGCGCTGCTTTTTGCTTATATCATGGCCGGTCGCGATGACCACCTTCCTCTCGCCCACGGGCGGTGTGGACGCGGTGGCAACGGCTACCCCGCTAACGGTGCTGGCGGAGGGAACGGCCACGGTGATGCCGCAAACGGCCGATTTGTTCCTGGGCGGCGTGGCGGGCAGCATGGGCGAAACGAGCGCGTTAGCGCTTTTGATAGGCTTTGTGTATCTGACCATAAGAAAGGTGATAACGGTGAGGATACCCTTTGCCTATCTCGGCACGGTGGCGATCTTCGCGCTTATATCGGGCGGACCCGGCATGGTTTTATTCCACCTTCTTTCCGGCGGCCTGCTGCTGGGCGCATTCTTTATGGCTACGGACTATGTAACCACACCCTCGTCGCCCAAGGCACAGATAGTGTTCGGCATAGGCTGCGGCGTGGTGACCATGGTCATAAGGCTGTGGGGAGGCTACCCGGAGGGCGTTTCGTTCTCCATACTGTTTATGAACCTCTTTGCGCCGCTGCTTGACAAGGCGCTCAAGAGCCGTATATTTGGGGAGGTGAAGCGCGTTGAAAAATGAGAATGTAAAAGCTTTGCTTTCGGGTGACGGAATAGTGAACCTTATGGTGCGGCTGGGCATAATCACTCTGTGCGCCGGACTCATACTGGGGCTGGCCTACACGGTGACCAAAACGCCCATAGAGCAGCAGACAATAAAGCAGGAGACGGAAGCGCGCATGGAAGTATTGCCGCAGGCGGATGATTTTAAGAAGCTTGATGTGGAGCCGGACGAGGGCTTTGCCATTGTGCAGCAGGTATATCAGGGAACGGCGTCGGGCCAACCGGTGGGCTACACCTTCGCCATAACGACCAAGGCATTTTCGCCCAACCTCAAAATGACGGTGGGCATCGATATGGAGGGCAGGGTGTCCGGCGTGAACATAAGCAGCCACGAGGAAACGCCCGGCCTGGGCGCGAACGCCACAAATCCCGAGTTTTTGGCGCAATACGTGGGCGTGGACGGCTCTTATACCGTGGTGAAGAGCGCCACGGGCGAAACGGGAGAGATAAACGCCATAACGGGCGCCACAATAACGTCCAAGGGCGTAACGGATGCCGTAACTGCGGCGCGCGAATATTTTAGCAAGTATCTGGCGGAAGGGGTGTGAGGGATATGGCCGAGAAACAATCTATGAAAGGTATTTTCATAAACGGAATAGTAAACGAAAACCCTATTTTTCGTCTGGTGCTGGGCATGTGCCCCACGATCGCCGTTACCACCTCGCTTACCAACGCGGTGGGCATGGGCGCGGCGGCTACCTTCGTGCTGATATGCTCCAACATACTGATCTCCGCACTGCGGGACTTTATACCCGATAAGGTGCGCATACCCTGCTACATAGTGGTGATCGCCATGTTTGTTACGGTGGTGCAAATGCTGCTAAAGGGATTTTTGCCCGCGCTGGATCAATCGCTGGGCATATTCATACCGCTTATTGTGGTGAATTGCATTATACTGGGCCGTGCGGAGGCCTTCGCCGGAAAGAACGGCATAAAGGCTTCGGCCATAGACGGCGTGGGCATGGGAGTCGGCTTTACGCTGGCGCTTATGATGATAGCCTTTGTGCGTGAGCTGCTGGGCAGCGGCTCGTTGTTTGGCGCGCCGGTGTTCCCAGAGGGATATCAGGGCGCGTTGATGTTCGTGCTTGCCCCGGGCGGCTTTTTGGTGCTGGGGCTGCTGCTGGCTATGGTGAACAAGCTGCTGGCCAAGAAGGAAAAGGGGGCGTGAGGTAGATGGAACAATTTATAAGGATATTGGCTATACTTTTAAGCTCCATATTGGTAAACAACTACGTGCTCTCCCGCTTTTTGGGGATATGCCCGTTTTTGGGAGTTTCCAAAAAGGTGAACACGGCGCTTGGCATGGGCATGGCCGTAACATTCGTTATGGCGCTGGCCTCGCTCATAACGTGGCTGGTGCAGTATTATATACTGGTGCCGCTGGGCGTGGGATATATGCAGACTATCGCCTTCATACTGGTAATAGCCTCGCTGGTGCAGCTGGTGGAAATGATGCTGCAAAAGACCAGCCCCGCGCTGTATCAGAGTCTGGGCGTGTATCTGCCGCTCATAACGACCAACTGCGCCGTGCTGGGTGTGGCGCTCATAAACATAACGGAGAATTACAACCTGCTCGAGACCGTGGTGAACGGTACGGCGGCGGCGCTGGGCTTTACGTTGGCCATAGTGCTTTTCGCGGGAATACGCGAAAGGATGGAGAACGCGCCCGTTTCGAAGCCGTTTTTGGGATTTCCCATCGCGCTGGTCACCGCTTCGCTCATGAGCATAGCATTCATGGGCTTCTCAGGCTTGGCCATAGTGTAGGCCGCGGGGGATGATTTTATGGCAGTGTGGCGAGCGCGCTACACTAGATTTGCTGCAATAATAGATTTTTGGGAGATACTTTGATATGGCGATTGTTTGGTCTATTGTCGTGCTGGCCGGGCTGGGCATTGTTTTTGGGGCGATGCTAGGCGTGGCGGCTAAAAAATTTCGTGTGGAGAAGGACGAACGCATAGACGCTGTGCGCGCGCTGCTGCCCGGTGCAAACTGCGGCGGCTGCGGATATCCCGGCTGCGACGGTCTTGCGACCGCAATTGTGAAGGAGGGCGCGCCCATAACGGCCTGCGCTCCGCTTTCCTCTGACGGCGCGGCTGCCATAGCGGGCGTTATGGGTGTGGACGCGGGAGACGTCGTGCCCAAGGTGGCACGCATAATGTGCCTGGGGAGCGAGGGCCACTGCCGCGATAAATTCATATATGACGGCGCTAAGGATTGCCGCGCGGCATACTCCATAGCCAGCGGTTTTAAGGCCTGCCGCTTTGCCTGCCTGGGGTTGGGCACCTGCGCGAAGGTGTGCAAATTCGGAGCCATAAAGATGGGTGAGGACGGCATAGCCTTCATAGACGAAGAAAAATGTTCGGGGTGCGGTTGCTGCGTGGAGCAGTGCCCGCAAAGCTCCATAGCCGTGCTGGAAAGGCATATAGACGTGTATGCCGCCTGCACGAATATAGACAAGGGCAAGGCCGTCACGGAGAACTGCTCCGCCGGCTGCATAGGCTGCGGCATCTGCGCCAAGAATTGCCCATTTGAAGCTATAACAATGAAGAAGAACCTGCCCGTGGTGGATTATGAAAAATGCAGGAGCTGCTGGGTGTGCGTGGAAAAATGCCCGCGCAAGTGCATACTCACCACCAAGCCGGACAAGGTGGCGCTGATAGATCAGGAAAAGTGCATAAAGTGCAATCTTTGCAAAAAGGCCTGCCCCTTCTGCATGATAGAGGGCGAAGTGAAGCAGCCGCATTTGGTGCTGGAGGGCTGCCGGGGCTGCGGTCTTTGCACAGAGAAGTGTAAGAAGGACGCCATCCACCTCGTGCCCAAGGAGGGCGCCCAGCCCGTGGAAGCTAAGGCCGAACCCAATGCGGACGGCGACGGAGAGCAAAAATGATAGTGCTGGCATCGCAGTCTCCCCGCCGCAGAGAGCTTTTGTCTCTGATTACGGATGATTTCAAAGTGGTTGTGAGCGGCGAGGACGAGATTACGGATATAATGGAACCAAAGGACCGCGTGATGCACCTTGCCCGCAAAAAGGCGCGCGCGGTCTTTGCGCACCGGCCGGACGATATAGTGATAGGCGCGGATACCGTTGTGTTTGCGCGGGGCGAAATATTGGAAAAGCCGGTGGACATTGCCGACGCGGAGCGTATGATGCGCCTACTCTCGGGCAGCGTGCACAGCGTATATACGGGCCTGTGCGTGGTATATCCGGGCGGGGAGCTTGTAGAGCATTGCGCCACCGAGGTGGCGTTTTGCGAAATAGCCGAGGCGGAGCTACAGCGTTATCTTAAAACGGAGCAGTTGCTGGATAAGGCGGGAGCTTACGCCATACAGGGTGGCGCGGCGAAATTCATACGAAGCGTGAAGGGCTGCTTTTTCAATGTGGTAGGTCTGCCATTGAATGTGCTGTACGGTATGCTGAAGGCCGTGGACGGATCGAAAATATTATAGATAGGGCACTGTGCGCAACCGGTCTGGCGCACCTTAAATAGGTGCGTTTTTATGTTGGGTGAATTTTATTTTAACTAGACTTTACTGTAACGGTTGCTAATAGATGGGATATCGAATATAATTGTATTAAATATAGTTATATTAATATTTGAATAGGATATTTAGTGCAGCTTTGTTTTGCGAGTGGTGTTAAATGGTAAAGTCTAAGCTGAAGCAGAATATTTCACGAATTTTGGTCATTGCGGTCATGGCACTGGCCTTTTTATCAGTGCTTGGAATAATGCGTATGGTGCAGCAGATGCTGTACGCCGACGCGGAAATAAACCTCAGCGAGATATTGACCCAAAACAAGGATCTCATAACGGGCAGGATATCCATAGAATCAAACAATGTGAGACTGGCAGGCAGCCAGATAACCGAGTCTATAAAAAACAAGAGCGATGTGAGCAATGAAGAGCTACACTCCGCGTTCACACAGTACATTGAAAACGGCGGAGACACGCGGCTGTTTATTGCGGATAAAAACGGGCAGGCTTATTTTCCAGATGGTACGGAGCTGGATATATCAGGCCGAAATTACTATAAACTGGCGCTTAAGGGCGAGATGAACATATCAGACAGGGTGGTTTCCAGAAAGTCGGGGGAAGAGGTTTTTATAATAAGCATACCGCTTTACGCGAAGGATGAAATTGTGGGTACGCTCCAAAAACAGTTTACCTCGGAGGAAATGCATGAAATGTGCGCGGTATCGCTGTTTTCAAACCAAGGCTACACGAATATAATAAATAGCGACGGCTATGTGGTAGTTTCTTCCGTGAATGATGAATACAACAATGAATCTGCTAATTATTACTGGATGCTGTATTCTCAGGGCAACCAAAAGGAAGCTGAAAAGCTGGAGGCGGATATCCGCGCGAACAAAGACGGGCTGGTAGCCACCACGGTAAAAGGTACGCCCACGCTTTCCGTATATACGCCTATAGACGAGCTGCATGACTGGTATCTCATAACAAGTGTTGCCACAAGCGCGGTCTCTTCCAACGCAAATGAAGTGATTAGGATGTTTTATGTGATACTGATATTTGTGGTGGCGGCTTTCACATTCTTTATATTATATTTTATGCGCTATAAAAATAAGCAGCAGATGGAGCTCAGCAGAATAGCTTTTGTGGATTCGCTGACGGGTGGAAATACATACAATAAATTTGAAACGGATATAAAGGAACTGCTGGAGGACAATCCGGATAAAAGCTACAGTTTGCTGGCTTTCGATATAGATAATTTCAAATACGTAAACAATTTTTATGGCTTTGATTACGGCGATACCATACTTAAAAGCATATACCAAAAGGTCAGCCTTAAGCTTTCCGGCAGCGAGATGCTGGCAAGGATATCCGGCGACCATTTTGTGGCTCTGATAGAAGACGACGATCCTGAGCGTCTGGAGGCTATATTGCGGCGCGTACAGGATACGGAGGGCTTCAAGGTATATATTTCCGCCGGGCTGTACAAGATAAAGGATCGGGAAGAGAGCGTCAGCCTTATGATGGACAAGGCGGGAATGGCCGTACAGGATGTGAAGGGTATCCCCCACCGCATACTGGGATATTATTCGGATATATATGATGCGCAGATGATAAAGAGCGAGCAGATGAAGCGAGCAATTGAAAAGGCGCTTGCGATGAGCGAGATAGTGCCTTTCTTCCAGCCAAAGGTGGATGTTACCACACGAAAGCTGGTGGGCGCGGAGGCATTGGCGCGCTGGATCACCTCGGACGGTGTGCTGATACCACCGGGAGAGTTTATACCCGTGTGCGAGCGTACCGGCCTTGTGGCCGAGCTGGATATGATGGTGTTTGAAAAAGCGTTGGCCTTCCTTCGCTCTAATATAGACGCGGGGATGAAATGCGTGCCCATATCCGTAAATTTCTCGCGTATGCATCTTTTGAACGACCAGTTTGTGGATGTGATAGTATCGAAGCTGGAGGAATATGGTGTTCCGCCCGAGTTGGTGGAACTGGAGCTTACGGAAAGTGTGATATTTGAAAATTATTCTACTATTTCCGAGTTTATAAATGTGCTCCACGCCAAGGGGTTGTCTATATCTATGGATGATTTTGGTTCCGGCTATTCCTCGCTGAACATGCTAAAGGACGTTTGCATAGACGTGATGAAAATAGACAGAGAATTTTTGAAGGATACAACGGACAGTGAGCGTCAGCGCGTAATATTTACCACAATAGCGCGAATGGCGGCAAAGCTTGGCATAGAGGTTGTTGTGGAGGGAGTTGAGACGGAGGGAAATATTGAGTTGATGAAAGAATCCGGCTGCTTTATCGCCCAGGGCTTCTACTATTCAAGGCCTGTTGATATGGAAAAGTTCGAAGAGATATTTAGGAGAGGAACGTTATGATAAAAAAAATATTGCTTTGTGTATTGTCGGCCATGCTGATTTTAGGAGTTGCGGGATGTGCGGGGAGCGCCAAAAAGCCCAAGATAGGTGTGTCGTTCGGCGTGGGTGCGGCGGTGCGCTGGCCAAGCGAAAAGGCCTTTATGGAGAAGCGCGCCGAAGAACTGGGTGTGGAAATAGAGGCCCGGCTAAATACGGATGAGGCGGCAAAGCCTCAACTGGAGGATTGTAAGGAGCTTATAGACAGCGGCATAGATGTGCTAATATACACCCCAAGGGATGCGGAGCACGCCGATGATGTGCTGGATTACGCGAAATCCAAGAACGTGAAGGTGATAAATTATGCCCGCGTGGTGCTGGGAAATGATAGTGTGGATCTTTTTGTGGGCTACGACAGCCGCCGCATAGGGCAGATGCTGGGGCAGTATCTTTCGGAATTGGTATACGAGGGCGATTATATATTGCTCAGCGGAGATGAAGGCGATTTCAACGCGAAGCTTTTGAACGATGGCGCGATGGTGTATATAGACCCAATACGCCCAAACGTGAACGTCATATTGGAGAGCGCCGTTGCAGGATGGTCACCCGAGGAGGCAGAAGCCATGGTGAAGGAAGCCGTTGCGGCAAATGGGAACAGCGTGGACGCAATACTGGCTCCGAACGACAAGATAGCTGGAGGCTGCGCGGCCGCGCTCGAGGAGCTGGGCGTGGAAAAGCATGTGGTGATAACGGGTATGGATGCAGAGCTGGACGCGCTAAAAAGGATAGTGGCGGGAAAGCAGGACGTTACTATGTACATGAATCTTGAGGAGCTTGCCAGAAAAGCCGTGGACGAGGCATACGATATGGCAATGGGAAAGGCTGCGGATGTAAACGCCAAATTTGACAATAATACGGCGGGCGGCATAGAGGCATACCTCATAGCAGGTCAGCTTGTAACGGCGAAAAATATAGATAAAATAATAGTTGACGGCGGAGTTTTCACCAAAGAAGAGATATACGGAGAGTAAAGCAAATAACATGCCAATCAAAAAAAGAGTCCAAAAACTTTTGGGCTCTTTTTGAATTGTGTGCTTAAGCGAGACAAAACCCCCGGCTATGCCGGGGGAATAAAAAAGCTTTAGCTT